>CALMKY010000040.1 GCA_937867195.1 uncultured Saprospiraceae bacterium
TAGATCAACAACGATGTCTGCTGGTCCTTATGATTGCATCATATAAAACTTAAGTTTGCTTTGGAATTGCCACGCCGAAAGGAAATGCAAAAAAATAAAAACACTTTGCTTAATTTTCGTTTATTTGTTTAGTTAAAGAAAATTTCCGAAATCATGTAACTGATTATAAAAACAATATTTTATTTCAAAGAGCTGAAAACAAAATTACTTTTATATAACATCCCATTCGTTGGTGTGAAATAAACAAATAAATCATACTGTGCTTTAGGCCCATCCGTGTTTTAATAGATAAATGTTCAAGGAAAGGAAGTGTTACTCAGTTTGTACCTTCCACAATGCAGTAAAGTATCTTGGCCTGGAGAGGAGGCATCTATTCTCCACCCTCTTTCCCCCAGAACACTACCCAGACCATCAAATCCTTACTAAAGTTTTCAAAATAATGCACCTGCCCTGCGGGAACGAATAGCGCATCATTGGCTTTAAACTTTACTTTTTCACTACCTGATATAAATTCGCCTTTGCCTTTGACAACGATATAGATCTCATCTTGGGTATGCGGTTTTTGATCATCTTTACCTCTTGGAGCATAAGTCAATAATCGCATGGATCCATGGCTAGCTCCGAGTGCGTATCGTTCACCATTCTTACCGGGTATTTTAGCCATCACTTCATCCAAAGTGATTTTGGTAGCAATGGTTTGATTGTTTTGGCCATCCAATAAAAATGGAGGAAGCATGATTAGGAAAAGAATCAATATTTTCATAAAGCAATTTAATGAATTGTAATTTTATTATAAGTAAGATCATAGTCTACCACCCAGGTTTTATCATCATCCATACTCCTTTCCGGTACTTGCTGTACTTCCTGATTTGATATTCTTTTAGGACTCAATGTGATACGAGCAGCAAAAAACTGAAAGAAATAGAACCGTTTCATATTTATATTCATTTCTCGAGATATCCATCCGTCTTCCATTGAATAAATTTTTGAATCTCAGTATTAACCAATGCAGGAAACTTGTATGGCATAGCCATTGTATCGGTACGAGGTAATTGTATTCTACGAATCATTTCATCTCCGTAGCTTTTGGCTGCCTGGTAGGAATTAAAATAAGTTTTAAAACCATCGGGGGGCAGATGGCACGGAGTACAACGTAAAGAAATAAGGGGTTTAATATTGGCTTCGTATGTTATTTTAACTACTGTGAGACCCGGATCGGATACCGTTTTGGAACATGACATCATTGTCAACGCAATTAATCCAATGAGGTAGTATTCTGATTTTTTGATCATAAAATAAAACTTGTATTTAATTATAATCATCATAACGATGAATAAGGTTAAGAATTCGTAACAGCTCATTCCAATTAACTATCAAATAGATATTCTGCTGTTATTTTAGATGATAGACTTAAAGATCATGATTAGATAAACGACCATTTTTATCGATGAATCAATATATTTCTATTCTGTAGAAATATGATTAAAAAATCGTATCGCTTTTAACGTATTTTGTATTGTGAATTTCTCTAAAATAGTAAGATCTCCGGTCCTATTTCATTTTCTATTCTGGATCAGCTTGATTCTATCGTTTGGGGTCGATATCATCGAATACAGTCCAGTGGACAAACTTGCATACTTTGCCAGCATTAGTATACGCTTAGTATTAATTGCTGCTTTGATCTATCTCAATCTATTGGTCCTGATTCCAAAACTACTTAAGAAAAAACATTACGTACTGTATGGCCTGGCCATAGTTTTATTACTATTTCTTTTTTCCATTTCGTACAGAACCGTCTACTTACAAAGTACGGATCAGGTATATGAAATTACCCGCAAGTACCGATTGCTAACCAATATTTTTCTTGGGTTTCGATTTTTATTAATTTCCTTATTCCTGAATTACCTGAAAGAATTATTCCTAAAAGAAAAAGAACTAAATCAGGTCAAAATCGATAAGCTGTCTGCCGAGCTCAATTATCTTCGGGCCCAGATCAATCCACATTTTATGTTCAATACCCTCAATAACCTGTATGGACTGACCTTGATAAAATCTGATAAGGCTCCTGAGATCGTACTTAAACTATCGGAGATCATGGAGTACATGCTCTACGGAAGCAATGATGACAAAGTATCGCTCAGAAAAGAATTGGCCAATATCACAAATTATATCGAACTCGAAAAAATCCGACAAGGCAATCAGGCTTCCATTTCATTTACCATACGTGGAAATACAGAGAATCTGCAAATTACTCCGCTGCTGTTATTACCTATCATAGAAAACGGCTTTAAACACGGTGTATACAAAATTTCCAAAAATAGTTATTTGAAAATTGAAATCATCATTTGTAACCAAATGATAGAGTGTACTGTATTAAATAACAAAAATGATAAATTAATACAAGGTCACGCCAACCACGGAATCGGTTTAATAAATCTTAAGAAAAGACTAGATAACTTTTATTTCAATTGTTATGAATTTCGCGTATCTGAAAATGAAGCCGAATACGGTGCCTATTTAAAACTAATATTATCCTGATGTATACCAGTATCATAGTTGATGACGAGCCTTTAGCCCATAAAATCATCGAAGAATATGTAAAATCAAATGAAAGCATTCAAATAATTGGAAATTTTTATAATGCGATGGATGCCCATGATTATCTATTAGCACATGAGGTCGATCTTTTATTCCTTGACATTCAAATGCCCGACCTGGATGGCGTCTCATTTTTAAAAACCCTGAAACACAAACCAATCACCATCATGACCACTGCCTACCGGGATTTTGCTTTAGAGGGATTCGAATTGGGTGTTTTGGATTATCTTGTAAAGCCTATTTCCCGTCATCGATTTGATGTCGCCTTTGAGCGGGCTATTGAATTTTTACACCTTTCTAAACAAAAAAACAAACTGATAGCTTCAGATGAAATAGAACCCCAAAAGCTCACTATAAAATCAGGCACTAAATACATCTCCGTACCTCTTGATTCCATCACCCATATCCAGGGATTAAAAGATTATGTCATATTTTATGCCGATAAAAACAAATATGTTACCCTGGGGTACATAAAAAAAATAGAATCATCCCTTCCCACCGGTCAATTTATCAGAGCGCACAAGTCGTTTTTGGTAGCCAGAAAAAAAATTAATCTGATCAATCGGGGTAAAATCATATTGGATGGATTTGAAATACCGATTGGAAGAATCTATAAACATCAAATCATGAACCTGCTCGAAAAGAATTCATGAGGATAAATTCTATAAAAAAAGAGCCTGGCTCATTCGAGCAGGCTCCTATTTTTTCAATACAAAATAATACTATCTGTCCCAAAATACTTTTTCAGAAGGATCCACTTTCTGAGTTGGAGCATTGGGATTACGATCTAATTCTGATTGAGGATAAAATAAAGATCGCGGTACTGCCGGAAACTGTGCATTGGTCGGTATAGACAAAGCCGGATATCCTGTTCTTCGGAAATCGGTCCAGGGCTCCATGATTACGCCAAAATTGGCTACATACTTTTCTTCAATGATTTTTTTAATTTTTTCATCATCTGTTCCGGTTAACTGACCATTGGCTGCTATATAATCTTCTGTCTGCGCACTTGAAACTCCTGCCATGGACATAGATGCGCGGATACCTGACCGATATAATGAATCTGCAGCAATACCAGGCACTCCCAACACGGCAGCTTCAGCCCTGATAAAATTATATTCGGCATACGTCATCATTCGGATTGGTGCAGTACCTGTATACGTGTATTGCGTAGCGGAGATCGATCCATCACTAGCGGGTTTAAGAGCAGCGGTCGTCGTCGTATCACCTCTTAAATAGGTGAACAGCCTGGAGAATTTAATATTGCTTTGAAGATTGGCACTGGGAGAACCTTTATACAATCCGCTGTACAATGGAAACGTGGTAAAATATTTAGCTCTCCGGGGATCCTTCTTATCATTCATCATATTGACGATCGTCGCATTCCCGAATAAATAGTTAGCACGGGAAACTTCAAATTGATGAATCGGATTTTGTTGACCAGAGGTATTAAAGAATGGCATCTGAAAATTATCTGCCGTACTGGTCATAACATTTGCCGAAGTGAGTTTAGAAATCTCTGATACCGCTTTAGCTTTATCGATTTTACTGTAATGCAAAAAAATACGCATCTTCAAAGTATTGGCCAATCGCTCCCATTTAACTTTTTGGCTGGTCCACGCCCCGGTAAATATCGTGCTGTTGGCAGCAGGTGATTTTACGGATGTCGTATTGTTGATATCGGCGATGCCATCGTCGATCAGGGTGATCAAAGCAGGATAGATGGCAGCACCGTCGTCAAACTTTGGATTCGTATTGCCTGTAAACTTCAAGGCTTCACTGTATGGTATTTTACCCCATGCATCCACCAGTAATTGATAGATGTATGCTTTCATGATTTTTGCGGTACCACCATAATTAGGACTTGCTTCGTCGGTTGCTTTTTTAATGACGAGTTCAAGATCACTTAATACAGTTGAATAAATCAGGCTCCATACATTGTTGACATCTGTGCCGGTGATATTGAAGCGTTCGTATTCTCCGGTTTGGTTGGTAAGTGTACCGGACCATTGCTGAGCCAGCAGCGTGCTGTAACGATCCAAATCACTGCCTGCAAAAAAGCCCAAACCCACC
>CALMKY010000041.1 GCA_937867195.1 uncultured Saprospiraceae bacterium
TTACCAGCATTTGATTTGTTCTTTGTAAGTATTTGATTAATTTTCTTTGTAATCGAAGTGCCTTGCTTAATCGAATCATTTAATCCGGAGGAGAGATGCGGAGTCTTGCCGACGAATACTATTTTACCTCCTGCATCTGCAAATCGTTTTAAAAAATCAGCAGTAGACAGATTGATTGACTCGACTTCGATCAGGATTAATGTAGTATAGTTTCGATGATTAAATGCAAAAGCACCATTTGCGCATGTTGATTGTCTCAGGATCGTCTCATTTACATAGTCGCATCCATTACCGCATTGATGAACAGCTTCCCATACACGATGCACGTAGTCCGGATAATTTATTTTTGGAAACGGATCCCGTTGAAAGCCGTACTTCGATGCCATATCGGCCAGCGGGTGCAAAATAGCCACATCTGCTTGCTGCACACTGTTTTCCAATACATACGATACCCGTGCCTTGTAATCAGACCAGAGCCTAAAATAAGGCCACCAGGGATTGCGTTCATTGAGATACGATCCATAACGAATCCATCCCGGAAAAGCAGAATCTACCGGACTGTAATTAAAACCATGCAATATCGAATGCGTCACGCCGGATAAATTACTTTGATCGCCTGTGACTTTGATCCGTTCAAGCGTGGTCCAGAAAATTTTCTCTGTATTAGTCATTTCTTCGCAAGAGATATGTTGCTTCCCTGCTAAATGAGCTGCGGATGAAACAAATTTATTGATCATCGTATAGTTTCGTCCGGCTCCCCGATTGTCAAACTCGGTTACTTCAGGGCTCCAGATCCAGGTCTCACATTCCGGAATATCGATCATCCTGCTCGCATCGATTGCATCGCAATCCATACCATAGGCTTGCATGCGGGATTGCACCCCTTGTTGATGACACCAATCAGCAAATGTCTTTACAAATCGTTCCTGGAATAATTCATGCTTGGTCGATTCAAGATCATATCGTACCCTATTCAATGTATCTTGTATGGTATCACTAAACTTACTACCATAGATTTCATTGACAGCATTTCCCATTTCACCTGTCTTAAACAAAACATATGGGTAATAAGGTTTTACATCATATCCACGACGATCTTGAAATTGGGCAAATAGATCATCGACCCAGTTGGCTCCTTCGAGTTCGATGCTATCCGTAAAAAATGCGCGGAAATATGGATGGAGGGCTCCTAATCTTGAAGTGAGAATATTACCAAAGCGATTTAGATAATTCAATACTGCATTCTGGTCATAATGATTGATGACGGGTCCATTGGCACCAAGGGCTCCCTGGATCACAGAAGCAAATCCGGTAATCTTAACCAGGAAGTATAAAACATGATTACCTG
>CALMKY010000042.1 GCA_937867195.1 uncultured Saprospiraceae bacterium
ATATGGATTGATCGCAAAGAGATCAAAGCTTCCGGATTATTGTTCTATACTTTTGAATCGTCAGCATTTACTACGAGTAAACGAATGATTCGATTAGAATAAATAAGTTGCTCAATTTGGACTTGCCTGGAAATATTTCATTAGGATGACCTGTCAAATTGAATTGAATCAGCCTTTTATAGGGCCAATTTATAAATGTAATTCATAAGTATAAGAAAACCAATGAAATAGATAGGGATACTTGAATTTTTAATTTGGAATTTTATTTTAACAAAATAAAAAATTAGAGGCATAACAATTTTGTATCTTTCGAGGTATAAGTTGCATATTTTCAGTTATTTATATAGTTGAGAATATTTTTTTACAATAACCAAACTCAAAGCTTGCTCATGCCGGTAAGATCTTTTGTTTTATTATCTATATTGTCTTTAGCAATTTTTAGAATTGTTATGACAAGTTTCGGGCCATTTAAAGACGATATTCAAAATGGTTTGTATTATTTAAATCAGGTTAGTTTATTGTCAGACTTTCAATCAAAAATAGGTTGCAATAAAAATTTCGATCAGGATTGCAATAAAACTCAATTCAAGAAAATCAATTCAGATTGGCAATTAATTTTAAATGTGCCTGCAGGTAATTGGAAAATGTTAGTTCAGGAAGGTGTTACATCGTATGGTAAAAATGGAAAGAAAGGGACTGATTATGTAGACTTAATTATTCAATATCCTCAAACCATCAGATTGATTTATAATGAAAATAATCATTTACTTAAGGCTGAGCCACTTCTTGAAACCCGGTCGATGCCCAATCCAATTAACTTTTCACTGGAATTAACCGATACCCTTTCTTTTGATCCCAATTCTAATTTAATAGCTAATCCCGGAGATAGTGTGATGTACAATCTTCGATTGAAAAATAATTCAGGATCTGATTTGACCAATATCCAGCTTTCCAGGACCGGAGATCCCAATACCACGTATGACCCAAATTATCTGAAAGCAAGCCCTATAGCTATAGATGATACAATCATTTTAGACGTGAATCCAAAAGTAGTGACGGCGCCATTGGGATTATTAAAAAACGATTTTGACCTAAATGATCCTTTGCCAAATCCTCCGTTCAATTCAAACTTGAATATTATAAGAATAAATGGTTTAGCCAGCAATTTGGCCAATAGTACATTGACTGCCTCAGGAGCACACGTTACCGTTCAACAAGATGGATCATTTAATTATGATACCACTGGAATCAATGGGACTATAGTCGATTCATTCTATTATACCATACTGGATGCAGACGGATTTTATGATTCTGCGAAAGTGAAATTATTATTTAATCAGCCGCCTGTCATAGCCTCTAATTTGGCGTTGACTGATACATTGTGTGCCTTTGAACAACAGGATACCCTGTTAATGACCCCGGCATTTAGTATCACCGATGACGATGCCAGCCAATCTTCAGCTAAAATTCAGATTTGCAATAATTATTTTTCTTCAGAAGATACTTTAAAAGCAGGAAGTTTACCGGGGGGTATTACATCGTCCTGGAATGAAACAACGGGTACTTTGATGTTAATGGGAGTTTCTACCAATGCTAACTATGAAACCGCAATTGAGTCCATTCATTACAATAATCAGTCTGATAATCCAAACACCAATACCAGGAGGATCTGTATTACCCTCAATGATGGCACCAATAACAGTAATCAAGTCACTCGGGAGATAAAAATCAAACCGATCAACGATTGTCCGACAGCAGTACGCGATACATTTTATGTAGACGAAGATGATGGTATGAATAATTACCAATTTCCTTTATCGAATGTATTGGATAATGATACAGATCCTGAAAACAATCCATTAACGGCGTCCGGGTTATCCAATTTTCCTATTAATGGGGGTGTAGTAAGTTTGGGTGGAAATGGATTTTTCGCTTTTTTCAGATCGACCGGCTTCAATGGTCTTGATAGCCTGGCAGCCGGAGAGATGTTTTTTGCAAGAGTACAGTATACCATTACGGATTTAACTTGTACGGATTCGGATAGCGTCATTGTAAAAGTCACCGGTGTGAATGATGCGCCGCTTATTGCAAGCAATTTGCCATCCACAGATTCCATTTGTGCTTTTGAACAAAACGACACTTTCCTGGTTACTTCAGCATTTACTTTACAAGATGATGATGATCAAATGGATTCTGCTAAGATTTCGATTTGTAATAATTACCTTTCCTCAGAGGATACCTTGATTGCGGGTAGTTTGCCAAGTGGAATTACCGCAAGCTGGAATGATGCAACCGGTACATTGATGCTCATGGGAGCGGCTTCCAAACTGAATTATGAAAATGCAATTGAGTCCATTCAGTACACCAATCAAAGCAATACACCAGATTTGACGACCAGAAGGATATGCATCACGGTAAATGATGGGGTATTGAATAGTAACCAAATTACGCGTGAACTCAAAATCAAAGCAGTGAATGACTGCCCTACGGCCGTACGCGATACTTTATTTATTACAGAAAATGGACCTACGAATGCAGGTAATGTAGTTACAAATGATACAGATCCTGAGAACAACAGTCTCTCAGTAACATTAGTGAATGCCGGGGCGGCCAATACTAACGTTGTAATTACAGGAGGCACTATAAATATCTCGTCCGCGGGAGTTGTTACATTTACCCATACGACTGGAGCGGGTGGCTTAGACACATTA
>CALMKY010000043.1 GCA_937867195.1 uncultured Saprospiraceae bacterium
TTTGATAGGACTGGCAAAGCTTTTCAATCGCCGGAATGGTTTCCTTTGCTCCCAATGGGATAAACCTCACGGATCGTTGACCAAAACGGTCAAACTCAATGATCTCGTTGTTCTTTGTTTTTTAAATATTCAGTTTGGAAGATATCTAAATCATGCAATACAATTTCCGATAAGGATGTTTCGATAAACCACTTGTGATATTCATCAAGGGTTTTTTTCATTAGTTTATAACTATTGGCTCTTTGCTCGTCTTGATGGATCAGACCTTTTAATTTGATATTTTCCAAAGTTTTTCCCTGGGGAATCAATTCAAAACGGAGTGTCTTGGATAGCGAGTAAAGGTTGGTAAAGTCTGTTAGTCTCTTCATGAATTATAATGATTCAATAATTAGACCATTTTGAGATTTTACCCTCATTTTAGTGTTCTTTATACAAGCAGACAGAATATTTTATCGAAAATTTCTTTACACCTCTTGACAAACTTTACACTGTTAATTATATTTGCGTATCAAATATAATAAATGGGTATAACCGACAGAAAAGAGCGAGAAAAACAGGAACTCAGAGACCAGATCCTCCAGGCAGCCAAAGAACTCTTCCTGGAAGAAGGGTACGAAAAGACCTCCATCCGCAAGATCGCTGACCGCATAGAGTATTCACCGACAACTATTTATCTCTATTTTAAAGATAAAAATGAACTGCTGCTGGAACTTCACCGGGAAGCATTCGGCAAATTTTTCGAAATGCTGTCATCTGTAATTTCGATCGAGGACCCATATGATATGCTGATCGAAGTCGGCAAAAGATACATTGAATATGGTATAATCAACCCAAGTGCTTATGAACTCAAATTTAAGCTAAAAGCCCCTCTCGAAGCTCTTGAATGCAAAAACGAAATCTGGGCCGATGGTGAAAAAGCAATCTGCTTTGTGCAAGCTATTGTGGATCGATGTATAGACAAAGGATATTTCCCCAAAAAAACCGATTCAGAAGCTATGTCGGTCATGCTCTGGGGACAGGTTCATGGCCTCGTAAGTCTATACAATGACAACCGCCTGGATATGTTTAAACTCAGGAAGGATGTACGAGGTGTGATCGACGATGCATTTCAAGTATTTACACAGATATTGGGCACCTATAAAATTCAATAAACTCAATTCAATCAAAATATCCTGCTCATGAAATTTTTAACTGTCATTATCAGTTTGTCTATTTCACTTAGGGCCATAAGCCAGACACCACTCGATGAATATATACGGCAAGCCATCGCAAATAACGGATCGATCAAAGAGCAAAAAGAATGGGTCGAAGAAAAAAAATCCGACCTCTTATTAGCTAAGAAAAATTATAGTCCTGAGATTGGTTTCGTCGGTAATTATACCCTGGCTGCCGGAGGGCGTACCATTGCATTTCCGGTTGGAGATTTATTGAATGAAACATACAGTACATTAAATCAACTGACGAAAACCAATAAATTCCCTCAATTACAAAATCAAAATGTACAGTTTTTACCTAATAATTTCTACGATCTGAAAGCGAGAATTATCCAGCCGATTATACGGCCTGAAATCAAGATTAATGAATCACTCAAACAAGAACAAGTCAATCTCCAGGAAATACAAGTCGATATCACCAGTCGTGATCTGACACTCGAAATCAAAAAAGCATACTATCAATACCTGCAAGCGGGTAAGGTAATCGAAATACTCAATCAAAGCCTGGTCATACTGGATGAAGGTGAACGAGTCACTCGCAGTATGATCAATAACGGGGTGGGGTTGCCATCGAATATGTTGCGAATACAATCTGAGCGTGGCAAAATTAATACTCAACTGTTTGGAGCCAGGAACCAACTGCGGGATGCAAAAGAATATTTTAATTATCTCATCGGTCGTAATGCATCCGATAGCATCATTCCCATGATCGTAACTGAGCTGCCTGATCCCAATCAATATAGCCAGGATATCAAAAATGAAGAACTCAGTACCATCGATCGATCACTTGCTATGCAACAACTCGCCATCGATCTGGAGAAAAAATATCATGCTCCCCGACTTGGTGCTCAGTTAGATATTGGATCTCAAAATTTCAATTTTAAATGGGGTGGTTATGTGCTGGGTGGATTGCAACTCGATATACCCATCTGGAATAATCACAAATCAGACCTTAAACAAACATCGATCCATCATGCAATGAATGCAGTCAAAGAAAAGAAAGAATATGCCACACAAGGTATTCATCTGCAATTAGAGCAAGCGAAGCGTGGATTACTAACATCGATCGACCAATATCATTCGTATACACCATTACAAGATATGAATCGAAGGTATTACAATGATTTATTAAAAAAATACAAAGAAGGCCAGGTTAATCCAAGCGAACTTATCGATGCACAATCACAAATCACTCTTGCGGATCTCCAACAAAATATAGCACTCTATCAATCCTGGATTAAAGCTGCTGAGCTGGAAAGATTGACTAAAAAGAATTAATAAACATTCATTTATCATAAAAATATATTACAATGAAAATGTATCCCATTGCCGCCATCATCGCATTCAGTGCACTGACGATCGTTGCGTGCCATAAAAAATCAACAGAAGCCGTTATCCTGACGGATACCTCTAATCTGGATGTATTCGAAGTAAGAACCGCTCCGGTAGAATCCTCTACAGATGCTGCCGATATTAAAGTCAACGGTGTATTGTCATCCGATCTCGAATCAAAACCATCTTTTAAAACAGGTGGAGTGATTCAGCGTACCTATTATAAAGAAGGTGATCATGTGAATCAAGGAGCCTTGCTTGCTATACTCAATATGGCAGAGATCAAAGCACAGGTAGAGCAAGCTAAAAAAGCCGTAGAAAAGACGACCCGTGACCTCACCCGTGTTACCAATTTATATAAAGACAGCGTAGCAACCTTAGAGCAAACGCAAAATGCTCAAACTGCTGTCGATATGGCCAATGAAACCCTGAAGATCGCCCTGTTCAATGAATCTTATAGTAAAGTCATCGCGCCGTCATCCGGCATTGTCGTTAAACAATTAATGCGCGAAGGTGAGATCGTTGGTCCGGGTATGCCGATTTATGCGATCATGGGTGTGGGACAATCTCATTGGATCATCAAATCCGCTGTATCGGATAAGGATTGGGCAAGGGTAAAAAAAGGTGATCATGCTACAGTTATCTTCGAAGCATGGCCTAATAATCCACACGATGCCATGGTATCAAAACTAGCCGACATCAGCAATGCCGGTACAGGCACACTCGATATCGAACTAAAGCTTTCTAAACCTGTGGATAAACTTGCCGCCGGCTTAATCGCCAATGTAATTTTAAAACCAAAGCAAAGCGGTGCAGGCAAAACTACTATTCCAATAGAAGCATTGGTTTCATCCAATCAGGGAAAAGCAAACATATTCATTCCTCAGGACGGAAAAGCTATCAAAAGGGAAATTATCATCGATAAAATTTTGGGGGATAAAGTATCTGTGTTGTCCGGGTTGGAAGGAGTGAAAGAAGTAATTACAAGCGGGGCGGTGTACTTACAACCAAACGATAAAATAAAAATCAATTAATGTACATCGTACATAAAACCAATTATTAAAATTATTAAAGCCTTCGGTTTATGGGTTTAACTTCATTCTCGGTAAAAAATTATCAGTTTACGATCATCATATTTGTTTTAGCGTTAGCACTTGGATTAAATTCGTTGATGAATATGCCTCGTGGCGAAGATCCGCCCTTCGGAGCTCCTATCTTCGTAGTGATCGGAATTTATCCGGGCGCGAATCCAGCAGATATGGAGCAATTAGTCGCCAAGCCGGTAGAAGATGCTCTGTACAATCTGGGAGATGTAAAAAGAATCGTCACGACGTGTAGCGATGGACTCATGCTTTCTCAGATCGATTTTAACTATGGAGTCAATGTGGACAATAAAAATAATGATGTCAATCGTGAGATGAATAAGATAAGGCCGGATCTTCCGGCGGGTCTTGCTGATTTGATAGTGCAGCGGGCATCTTCATCCGATGTGGTGATTTTACAATCAGCATTGGTATCTGAAACAGCTAATGCAAAACAAATCAATGAACTTGCTGAAGAATTAAAACGAAATCTCGAACAGGTAAAGGATCTTAAGCATGTCAAAATCCAGGGTGAGCCAAATGAGAAAATCGATATCCAACTCAAATTAGGAAAACTGGCCTCGTTGGGTATCAGCCTTAATCAGATCATAGGAGCAATACAACAAAACAATATCAACATACCGGGTGGCACGATCGATCTGGCCAATAAAAGATATAATATCAAAACCAACAGCGAAGTAAAATCAGTAGAAGATGTCCGCAATATAATTATACAAACCGGCAGCGGAGGGCAAATCGTACGACTGCGTGATGTGGCCGATGTGTATAATCTAGAACAGGAGAAACAACACATCGCACGCTTCAATGGTAAACCGGCTGTTTGGATCCTGTCTGCACTAAAAGATAAAAAAAACATCATATCGGCCCGCAAACAAATGGAATCCATACTCAAATCGTTTGAGTCAAGATTACCCAAAGATGTAAAACTCGTCAATGCATTTGATCAGGCAGAGAGTGTAAAACATCGCCTGGGTGGTTTGTCCAGGGATTTTTCGATTGCGATCATATTGGTATTGATCACCTTAGTACCATTGGGATGGAGAGCCTCCATCGTGGTTTTGATCAGCATTCCATTATCATTGTCCATAGGATTAGCTTTATTGCATGCTTTTGGTTTTACTCTCAATCAATTGAGCATCGTAGGCCTGGTAGTTGCATTAGGACTGTTGGTGGATGACTCCATTGTCGTCGTGGAAAATATAGAACGGTTTATGCGGCAAGGTTACGATCGGAAGGAAGCTGCCATCGTTGCAACGAAGCAAATCTTTATTGCCGTCCTCGGATGTACCGGTACATTGATATTCGCCTTTTTACCATTGGCATTTTTACCCGAAGGTTCCGGAGAATTTATACGCAGTCTACCGATGTCCATCCTACTCACCATCCTTGCCTCCCTGTTTGTGGCCCTGACCATCATTCCGTTTTTATCAAGTTTACTTTTACAGAAACATGAAAGGGCAGAGGGTAATGTATTTATGCGTGCATTCAAAAAATACATTAATGATCCGTATGCCAAAGTGTTGGCATGGTCGTTTAGACATCCGATCCTGGCATTATTGGGGACTATGGCCATCTTTGGAGGAAGCTTGATGATCGTGCCCATCATTGGTTTTAGCTTGTTCCCTAAATCTGAGAAACCCATGTTTACCATTGATATAAAAGCTGCTTCCGGAACAAGTCTCATTGAAACCAATCGCTTCGCTCGCAGGATAGAGCAAGATTTATTACACCAACCCAATATCGTATCGGTCAGTACAAACGTGGGTAAAGGCAACCCCAGAGTTTATTACAATGTATTCCAGCAAAATTACACTCCTACGTTTGCCCAATTATTGGTCCAAGTACCTCCATCCTTCGAGGTACCGCAAATCACTAAATTGACGAATAGTTTACGCGGCAGGTACAATTCTATTCCCGGTGCGGAAGTGGAAGTAAAAATGTTTCAACAAGGTACCCCGGTTCCTGCACCCATCGAAATGCGCATCATTGGTCACAATCTGGATACATTAAAAAAATATGCAAACATCGTAGAAGATTTGGTAAAAAACACCGCTGGCACAGAAGTCGTACGAAACCATATTCGTACACCCAAAACAGATCTTTGGATCAAAATAGATAAAACCAAAGCTGGTATGCTCGGCATATTACCGGTCGAAGTGGCAAAGACAGTCCGCATGGGTCTTGCCGGGCTTGATGTAGGTGATATTATCGAAGAAGACGGCAAAGAAAAAACAGTTCAGGTTTCATTAGGAAAACCGGATGCAGCTAAAAGCATTGAGATTTTTGATCAACTCTATGTTTCATCCCTGGCAGGTATGCAAATACCCCTTAAACAAATAGCATCTCTTGAATTGGATGATTCTCCGGTATTGATCCAGCATCATAATAAAGAAAGATATACTCCTGTTACTTCGTTTGTCAAAACCGGTTACAATACGATGAAACTGATCGATGAAATTGAAAAGAAAACCAAGGAGATTCAATTGCCTTCCGGGTATCGGTTCGTAGCGGCCGGAGAAAAAGAAGCACAACAGGAATCTTTCGGTGGCATGGGTACCATCGTCATGATCTCGGTATTTTGTTTGTTTGCAATCTTAGTTCTTGAATTCCGGACATATAAGAGCACGTTAATTGTGTTTTCGGTGGTGCCACTCGGTGTCGTCGGGGCTTTGATGGCCTTGTGGATCGGCCACGAAACCTTGTCCTTCGTAGCTACCATTGGTATCATTGCTTTAATGGGTATCGAAATTAAAAACTCTATCCTGTTGGTGGATTATACCAATCATCTTCGGGAGCAAGGAATGAGTTTAAAAGAAGCGATCATGAACGGTGCCGAGACCAGATTCTTACCCATCTTACTGACTTCATTGACAGCGATTGGTGGTATGATCCCATTGGTCATGGAGAAATCCCCTTTGATTTCGCCGCTGGCGATGGTATTGATCGGTGGGTTGATCAGCAGCACGTTTTTGAGTAGAATCGTGACCCCATTATTGTATTATATGATACCACCGGCGGTGACGGTGAGAAAGAATGAAGTTTAATGTGCTGGTCTTAAAAATAAACTATCTCATTATCTTTATTGAATGAGATGTGTATTGCTGTTTTTACTATTCATATTATCAAGCAATTCCTATTCGCAGGAAATAAATAAAGTAAGGGCACTCGATCACTTCGACACCACTAAAAAATCTATCTACTTTACGTTCACCGCCGATTCGTTTGCTGAAGGCGCCGGTACAATTTTGAAAGTATTAAACAGAAATAATATTAAAGCTTCATTTTTCTTTACTGGTAATTTTTATTCTAATAGCTTTAATAAGACCTTTATCGAAAAATTGATCAAATCAAATCAATATGTTGGGGCCCACTCAGACAGGCATGTATTGTATTGTGATTGGGTGGATCGGAACAAAACATTGGTCACAAGAGATTCATTCGAGCGCGATCTAAATGACAATTATTCTAAAATGAAAACATTCGGCATTACGAAAGAAGACGCCCATTATTTCATGCCGCCCTATGAATGGTATAATGATACGATTCTGCACTGGACTCATGAAATTGGCTTGCAACTCGTGAACCTCACACCCGGTACCTATACAAATGCAGATTATACCTATCCTGAAATGAAAGAGAAGTATCGCAGCAATGCATGGATCTGGAATCAACTCATGGAATATGAGCATCTGCATACTTTGAATGGAAGAATATTATTGATTCATACCGGTACAGATCCAAGACGGAAAGAAAAATTTTATAATCGGCTGGATGAGTTAATTCATGTTTTAAAGAACAAAGGATATTCTTTTAAAAAAATGAATCCGTCAGGAGATAATTAATTCAGAATTAACGTCACATCCTTGTTCCTTATGGTATTTCATTCTTATCTTCAATGCAGTAATTATGAAAAATTTATTCCTACCAGCTATCCTGGTATTTACAACGGTTGCTTTTTCTCAAAAACCCGGCGAGGTAAATAATAAAGTTTTATTGTCCAATGGATGGTCCCTTTCTCCGGCAGGAAGATCATTACCCCTGGGTGATTTACCATTAAACATAGCCGTATCGAAGTCCAGTCGACTCATGGCCGTAACCAATAATGGCCAGAGTACTCACAGCATTCAACTTATAAATCCCCTTACCGAAAGAGAACTCGATCGCGTCATCGTTGATAAAGCTTGGTATGGTCTCAAGTTCAGTGCTGACGAAAAATCATTATTTGCAAGTGGCGGCAATGATAATTGGATCTTGAAATATACTATTCAAAATAACAAACTCTCGTTGGCAGACAGTTTTAAACTTGGTGCCAAATGGCCTAATAAAATATCTCCAACCGGCATCGACATCGATGATGCAAAACACCTGTTATATGTCGGCACAAAGGACAATAACTCGGTGTATATTATAAATCTGAATACCAAGGCGATTGTAAAACAAATCAACCTTGACGGTGAGATCTATCAGGTATTATTATCCAATGACAAGAAAACGCTGTATGCATCCTGCTGGGGATGTGATAAATTATATTCGATCAATACAGTGAACTACCGGATTACAGAATTACCGGCAGGAGATCATCCAAATGAATTATTACTCAATAAATCAGGTAATATGATGTATGTGGCGAATGCCGGTGACAATTCTGTATCCGTCATAAATCTTACAACAAAAAAAGTTTTGGAAGTACTCAATGCAGCACTCTATCCCAATGCACCAATTGGCTCCACCAGCAATGGTCTGGCATTGTCACCGGATCAAAAATCCCTTTATATAGCAAATGCAGATAATAATTGTCTTGCCGTATTCGATGTAAGTCACCCGGGTGCTTCTAAATCCAAAGGTTTTATTCCGGTCGGTTGGTTTCCCACGAATATAAAGACGATTGGTAAAAAAATATTTGTAAGTAACGGTAAAGGTTTCACTTCTTTTCCCAACCCATATGGCCCAGACCCGACGCGTCGACGGGATGACGTCATATTCCAGCATGGAGATCCCAATAAACCAATTGATGTACAGTATATCGGTGGACTCATGAAGGGTCAGATGTCGATTATAGATCAACCGACCCCAGCCAGGATGGCAAGCTATTCAAAACAAGTATATGAAAATACCCCCTATAGTAAAGCCAGAGAAACTACTTCAACGGGTGAGCCCGGCAATCCGATTCCAATGAAACTGGGAGATCCTTCACCCATCAAATATGTTTTTTATATTATTAAAGAAAACCGCACCTACGATCAGGTCCTCGGTGATATGCCGGAAGGAAACGGAGATACATCCCTGGTTTTATTTGGGGAAAATATCACGCCCAATCAACATAAGCTCGCAAGAGATTA
>CALMKY010000044.1 GCA_937867195.1 uncultured Saprospiraceae bacterium
CTTTGATTCCAGCTCGGGCATGCTATTATTTGCTGATGAAACAACCGATATTATGCCGCTGGTAAGAGTTAAACTAGGATTGCCGGCAGTAGCAGCCAATGCTGCATCCAAAGCAGCACCTTCGATCAATTCACCTTCGGCTCAAGGCAAAAAGCAATAATCCCTTTCGGAATAAAAAAGATTATTTTTGTATTCATATAAAAGACCTGGCTTATGATCAAAGTCCAGGTCTTTTATTATCATGTAATTAAAAAAACTACAAAAACATGTTACTAGAAGATAAAATCAATAACGATATTAAAGAAGCCATGAAAGCTAAAGATCAAGCCTGGTTACGTGGTGTACGGGCGATCAAAGCTGCTATATTATTAGCTAAAACCGATGGCAGCGGTGGTGCTATCGAAGGCGATCGTGAAATAAAACTATTACAAAAATTGGTCAAGTCACGTCAGGATTCACTCGCTATTTACGAGCAACAAAATCGTGCCGACCTGGCAACTGTAGAACGTGAAGAGATTGAGGTCATCCAGCGATATTTACCAAAGCAACTGTCAGAATCCGAATTGGAAACATATATCAAAAATTTAATCTCTGAGAACGGAGCCAGCGGCATTAAAGACATGGGCAAAATCATGGGCTTGGCTAGCAAAGGTCTGGCGGGTAAAGCAGACGGAAAGACTATTTCAGAGATCGTAAAAAAATCACTGGGGGCTTGATTGGCTGACTTTTATTTATTACATTTGATGTCGATTAAAGAATCGTTATATCTCGAAACCCTTGGAAAATAGGTAAGAAATGGGCAAAATTATCTACTGGTTTTTTAAATGTTTCGCAGACACACCATTTTATTTAATTTTATTTTTTAATTAATATTTTCAGTAAACTCATTTTCTTATCTAAATTTTTTCTAGGATGAATATTTATGTTGCAAACATCAGTTATAGTGCGACTGATGAACAGCTCCACGATTTATTCGCGCAGTATGGAGCAATTAAATCTGCCAAAATTATTATGGATCGCATGACGGGTCGTAGCCGTGGTTTCGGATTTGTCGAAATGGACAATGACGAAGAAGCGAATGCTGCTATCGGTGCACTCAATAATTTTAATTGGATGGATAAAGTACTTAGTGTCAACGAAGCAAGACCAAAAGAAGATAGAGGTCCAAGACCAGGTGGTGGTGGAGGATTCAAACCTCGTCGTGAAGGTGGTTACGGTGGTGGTTATCGTCCTGGCGGCGGCGGCGGAGATCGTCGTGGCGGTGGCGGTGGAGGGAGTCGTTTTGGCGGCGGTGGAGATCGTCGTGGCGGCAGTGGATTCGGTGGTGGTCGTGACAGAGGCGGCAGCAGCGGATATGGCGGAGGAAGAAGTCGTGATTTCAACAAAGGTGATGATCATGATTTTAATCGTGACAGTGATTAATCTTTTTATTTAAAAATATAAATCATGCACAAAGGCTATCTTCTTTAAAAGTCGATAGCCTTTATTGTTTTATGCGGCGAAAGATATCCAGTCAGACGATGCTTGCTATCCTATAGTGCCCTTGTATTGCTGCAAACTATTCTTGAGGACAACTCGCTCGACGATCCAAGTGTTTGGCTGACAACACCAAGTTAAAAACTTTCATCGATGAAATTATTATCTGGATCACTCGGGAAGTATTGCCGGCCGTCTATATAAAGAAAAATTTTAACCGCACGGAAATACCTAAACCTTTAATTAATGATTTTCATAATCCCGGCACATTGTATTGGTAATTTCAGAGCAATATTTAATTAAATTTTCTAAAAACTCATCTGCATTCTGGCGAAATCAAGCACGTAAAAAGTACAAGACCATTCGCAGCTGTTAGTAAAATTAAATCTCAATCGGGATTAATCGTATCCATTGGTCTGTATCTAACCGTTACAGTTTCTTATAATGACTCCTTAGGCGAATCAATTGCCTTGGATTTGGACCTCATCTTTTTTAATGAAAGAAAGTCCTAACAAATCATTAAAGTCATCTTTTAATTCTCAATCCTCGTCGAATAATCAGGACGGTTCACAATTTCCAATGATACTTTGAGGTTTGTAATTCACAAAATCTCAAAATGAATAAATTAGAATCTTTTTTATTGATGTGCAGTGGTGCCCATTCTAGCATACTTAAAAAGACACCCAGTGATCACAACAAATACGTAGGAATCGGTGCTACCATATTCTTTACGGGTTTGCTGGCTGCTATTTCTGCAGGATATGCAATCTACACTGTTTTTGACAGCTGGCTGGCATCGTTCATATTTGGATCCGTTTGGGGATTGATGATATTCAATCTTGATCGATACATTGTTTCTTCCATGAAACGCAAAGGCTCCTTCTGGGGAGATTTAGGCGTGGCGATTCCCCGGATGGTTTTGGCTATCATCATTTCCATCGTGATTTCTAAGCCACTGGAATTAAAAATATTTGAAAAAGAAATCAATGCTGAAATCGTCAAGATGGAGCAAGAGACGTATAAGCAACAGGAAGATAAAGTCAATGACCGATTTAATCATCAGACCATACAACTACAATCCGAAATCAACCAGCTCAAGACCGAAATACAGGCAAAACAAACCAAACGTGACGATCTAATGAACATAGCCCAACAAGAAGCAGATGGTACCGGTGGATCGAAACAAAAAAATCTTGGTCCGATTTATAAAGCAAAAAAAGCAGATGCGGATCATGCAGATCAGGAACTCAAAGATCTAATAGCTATCCATCAACCCCTGATTGCGCAAAAGGAAACACAAATAAATGATATTAAACTAAAGGCGGGTAATGAAATAAATAATCTCAAAAGAGCCGGTCTCGGCGGTTTCGCATCCCGCATCGATGCTTTATCCAGGTTGGCTGCCTCGAGTCAGGCAATTTGGTTTGCCAGTTTATTCATCATGTTATTATTCATTGCCATTGAAACCGCACCGATATTTACAAAACTTATTTCTTCCAGATCACCGTATGACTTTGTACTCAATAAGCATGAGCATGTGTTTGAAATGAATCATAAAGAACTCACTCAAATCCTGTCAAACGCAACAAAAAATAAAATCGAAGTAGAGACCGAAACCAATAATTATGCAAGTCAATCCATTTTAAAAGCCGAACGACAACTCATCGATCAGGCCCTTAATAATGAAGTGGAAAGACTTAAAAGAGGATCCCTTAATTGGAAAACCTGGATAACCAAAGGTGGATTTTTGAAGGAAGCCTGACCTGGGCTATGAAAACCAGGTTTAATTTTTTTGAACTTGTCAGTGAAAAAAATTTAACCAGTTGGATGAATTCCCATGATTTGATTTAAATTAAAGGCTTTAAATCTTTAATTTATATTTCATGAAAATCTACTCTGCTCTTATCGCTGTATTGTTTATCTGTAAGATGGTGGCCCAACCCAATATGGATTCAGCGCAAATCTCTACTATTAAAATCAATGATCATATCCACTTGCTACAGTGGTCCGGTGCAGGAAATATGATGTTGCTTTCCGGTACAGATGGAAATATTTTGGTAGATGATCAATTTGCTCCTTTATCTACAAAAATAAATTCTGCGATTCAAGCCGTTAATAAAGGCAACGTCAGATTTCTGCTGAACACGCATTTTCACGGTGATCACACAGGAGGAAATGCAAATTTTGCCAAAATGGGTGCTACCATCATGGCACATGAAAATGTTCGGGCAAGGCTTTCAGCCGACCAGCGAATCATGAATTTCGGGCCTAATCAAAAAGCAGAGCCCAGAGAAGCATGGCCTGTCATTACATTTAAAAAT
Source organism: uncultured Saprospiraceae bacterium (assembly GCA_937867195.1). Lineage (GTDB taxonomy): Bacteria > Bacteroidota > Bacteroidia > Chitinophagales > Saprospiraceae > JADJLQ01. The sequence continues at coordinate 3,798 of CALMKY010000044.1, forward strand.
GATGTATCCATTTTTCTGAATAATGAGGATGTACTGGCGATCCACATCGATAACGCCCATACAGATGGTGATGTATTATATTATTTGCCCAAGAGCAATGTATTGCATACCGGAGATACCTATATGAAAGATCGTTTTCCATTCATTGATCGCAACAGCGGCGGATCCGTAGCCGGCGAAATAGCCGGAATATCTAAAGTACTTGCATTGATCGATGATCAGACGGTCATTATTCCGGGCCACGGCGCCTTGGCAAGTAAAAAGGATCTTCGCAATTTTAGGGACGTCGTAATGAATGTGTACGATGCTGTACGGGCCAAAGTAAAATCAGGCGCGGACCTTGCGACAATTAAAGGCATGAATCTGACCAAAGATTACGATACAAACTTTGGAAGCGGATTTATAAAAAGCGATGCCTTCGTGACTACGATATTTAATGAATTGACCGGTCAGAAATAAAATGCAGTAAGATCAACCGATCGTGCCCAAGTGCGTATGATGAAAACGATCACTGTATTTAAGTCCATAACCTAACATTCGGTCCAGCGAAATATGAGCAAATAGTATGATCGCCACCAAATTGAGATTGGCATTGCCTGTATAAACAGAATAGATGGCAAGCAACGAAGCGATGAGCCGGTGATGAAAAAGATTATAGGTAAGTGCTCCAATTCGCGGGCTGATCAGGTATCCGACCATCCCGATATCGGGTATTAATAATAAGGCAGGAAACCACCACCAGGCAAAATCCAATTGGCTGAAGAAAAAGATACAGAGTAAAAACATACCAGCTTCTTCCAGTTTAAGTAATAAATTCATTGATTATATTTTAGGTAAAGATAAGTTAGATACAGGATCGAAGGTTTGAAACTGTCTTGTATGAGTCTTTAACCAAGAATAAATAAAGTTTTTTAATTATAAGACGAATCGATGCCCTCCCACCATGGATCAAATTGCTGACTCATATCATGCAAATAGACCACTTCTCCTATTCTGGGTGTCAGGATAGATATCGCATTTCCCTGGTTCAATGCAGTAATTTTTGACAGCGGTTCATCCCAGGCATGATTGGCCAGTGCAAATTTTGAATTATGTACCGGTATGATTCTTTTAGCCTTTAAATCCAGCGCCGCTTGCAAAACTTCTTGCGGATGGTGATGAATGTAGGCCCATGCTTCATCGTATTGACCGAGCTCTAATATAGCCAGATCGATCTGATGGTATTTTTGACCTATGATTTTATAATGAGAATCATAACCGCTGTCTCCTCCTAAGAAGATATTCATATCCGGTGTCTGTAATAAAAAGGAGCTCCACAAGGTATTGTTTCGTTTAAATGTCCTCCCGGAAAAATGCCGGGCCGGTTCGCAGTGTAAAGTCAATCCATCTCCTAAATCTTCTTTCTCATTCCATTCTTTTTCGATAATGGATTCTGGCTTGTATTTCCAACGTTCCAGATGCGCACCCACGCCCAGGCTGCAAATGACCGAATTTACTTTTTCTCTTAATTCGACCAGGGTTTTATAATCCACGTGATCAAAGTGGTCATGGGTCAAAATCAAATAATCGATTTCCGGAAAATCTTCTGCACGGTATACATTACTTCCATCGAAAGCTTTTACCAGATTTGCAATGGGCGATGCATGACCACTCAATACGGGATCTATTAAAAATTTTTTACCACTTATTTGGAGTAAATAAGAACTATGTCCAAACCAAACCAATACATTCTGGTCAGGACTTAGCTTTTTCAAATCTGTGATTACTGAATCTATTGCACCTGAAGGTACTTTGTTTGGAAACTTCCCTGTCAAAGCCCGAAACAATACTTTCCACACGGAATAACCATTGGTGAAATTTGGTGTGGGGCTCATGTTGGAAAATGCACCCTGTCTATAATAAGGTGATCTTTTTATTCTTTCCAGTCTCAGTTCTTTTGGAACAGCTCCAAATTGTGGTGATCTCATGTACACAGAAACAATAATGATTATAATAAACACAATACTGGATAATAGGATCATAGAGGTTTAAAATTAGGATTAATTCATGGTAAGGCTAAAGAATCATTTTTAGATCTGCTACCTTAGACCTTTTAAAATAACAAATGAATAAAAAACGAATTTTCTTTACCGGCGGTTCAGGCAAGGCGGGCAGACACGTGATTCCCTATTTATTGCATCAGGGATATAGAGTGATGAATGTAGACCTGGTACCTCTTGCTTATCCGGGAGTAGATAATCTGCAAGCTGATATTACGGACTCGGGCCAAATCTTTAATGCCATGAGTTCGTATGCAGGATTGGATGAATTGGAGTTGGGAACCGGAGTGCCTGCATTTGACGCGGTGGTTCATTTTGCTGCCATACCACGGATATTAATTAAACCGGATAATGAAACATTTCGTGTCAACGCGATCGGGACCTATCATGTCATCGAAGCCGCAGTTAAATTGGGTATCCCAAAAATAATCATTGCATCATCCGAAACTACGTATGGGATATGCTTTTCTGATGGCAGGACCGATCCCCACTCGTTGCCATTAGAAGAAGACTATGATGTAGACCCCATGGATAGTTATGGACTGTCCAAGCTGGTTAATGAAAAAACAGCCAGAAGTTTTCAGCGTCGATCCGGTATCGATCTATATGCTTTGCGGATTGGGAATGTTATAGAACCACACGAATATGAAATTTTATTTCCGGAATACTTTAAAAACCCGGAAATGAGACGACGAAATGCGTTTTGTTATATCGATGCACGTGATTTAGGCCAGATCGTAGACCTCTGTATCCAAAAAGATGGATTGGGTTTCCAGGTATTCAATGCAGGTAACGATCAAAATGGAGCCATCATACCAAGCAAAGATTTGGCAGCACGATTTTTTCCCGGGGTGCCCCTTACCCGTGAACTGGGTGAACATGAAGCTTTATTTTCTAATCGCAAAATTCGCGAAGTACTCGGATTTAAAGAACAACATTCCTGGAGAAAGTATGTAAAATGGCAAGATTAAAATGGATGGTAAAAGAAATAAAATCAGAAGATCGGACCGGCAAGAAAGCGATATAAATTATTTACTTCATGTTTTGGAAACATCTATGACATGCACGATTGCAATTTCGTCAGAAGATTACCCTTGGATTCATTCTACATTTTTTGTATTTGATAAGGAGAATCAGGATATCGTATTTCATTTTTCAAAATATGGTTATGGAGGTCAGCAAATACAAAATGATAAAAAAATTTCGATCAGTATCTTTAAATATGGTAAATTATATGCAGCTGATAAAGCGGTAGACTTTGGAGGCGAATATCAATCCATTATTGTATACGGTAAAGTCAGAATTATTGAAAACGAAACAGAAAAAATGGATGCTATGAAACTATTTTTTAATAAATATTTTGGTAATGTATCCAATTCAAATTATAAGTCTTTTACGCCTTTGGAAGCACACCCAATCTATGTCATAAAGGTAAAGATTGAAGAATGGTTTGGCAAACAACATCTGGTGCCGGAAAAAGCTAATGAGGCTTATTATTCAGAATTAGGATCCATGATATCGTTTAGGAAGGATCATCCTTAAACCAATCCGGGTACTGTTTTATAAATTTTTTTGGTGAGGTGAGTCGCCACGCAATGAGCATGGCATCTTGTAATAGATCATATTTGATTTGTGATAATTCAAAAGTGGTCCACCCAAACTTTCCCCAGGCATTGGGTACCCGATAGATTTTACCCTTCCCGATGGCAGTATATAGATCCTGATATTCGGCATTTAATTTTAATGTGACGCGTTTCTCAGGCATATTGAGTGTCGAGAAAATTTTTTTTGCCACCCTGTACGATATGATTTCAAAATGCGGAGATTGATCGGTTTCAGGAAATGATAATGCTATTTGATCAATCTGTTTCTTGGTAAGCATTCAACAAATATACCCGGTTTGAATTTGGTAATTTTTTATTCACCATCCACTTCCACGTCCAACTATTTTATCAAAAGGGAATATTGAATTAACTGTTATGGGGATTTATCCATTGTAAATCCTAGAATGCTGATTTGAAATTATAGATTATAGTTTGATCATCGTACATTGGACAACTAATTATGAAAAGTATTTTAAAAAAGCTCCGGCTCGATGCAAAGCAATATGATAATTCAAAAGTTCCTGCGATGCATCAGGAGATCGTACATGACATTACATCCAATAATCGAAGAAACTTTCTCAAAAAGTCTGCTTTGGGTGGAATCTCATTAGCGGGTATGATGGGAATGTCTATAGAAGATACGATAGCGGCTACTACATCGAATGTTTCACGGATGTCGATACCCACGGATCTTAAGATTACGGATATGCGTTATACCACGATCACCAATGGTAATGGAGCCACCAATGCCCGTAATGTCTTACTCCGTATGGATACCAACCAGGGTATCTATGGTCTGGGAGAAGTACGGGATGGCGGTGATGCCAGGTTTGCATTATTCCTCAAAAGTCGATTACTGGGTCTCAATCCTACTAATGTAGAAATGATTTTTAAAATCATCAAACAATTCGGAGGTCATGGTCGGATGGGCGGTGGAGTATGTGGTGTCGAGATGGCTCTCTGGGATCTTGCCGGTAAAGCATATGGTGTGCCGGTATGGTCGCTTCTCGGTGGCCGGTACCGTGATCAGATCAGATTGTATACTTATATTCCCAATTCAGGTGGAAAACCCCTGGCTGAAGTCGATATGGCTGAATTCAAAGCAGATATCAAACATAGATTGGAGGTGCAGGGATATACCTGGCTTAAGATGCATCCCGGAATAGAAAAAATATCAAAGATCCCGGGTACGACTGTCAATACTAAATTTATGGCAGGCTTTAATGATAAAGTTCAATCCTCCCGGGTTCAAAACTTTTTACATTATCAAAATACCCGACATGCATTCACCAACATTCAGATTACAGATAAAGGCCTTGAAGAATTACAAAAATATGTAGGTGCGATCCGCGATGTCATTGGTTATGATGTGCCGTTATCCGGAGATCATCAGGGGCATTTTGATGTCAATACGTGCATTCGGGTAGGCAATGCACTTGAAAAATTTAGCATGGCTGCATTGGAAGATTTTGTTCCCTGGGATTTAACGGATCAGCTTAAAGCCATTACGGATGCAATCCAGACTCCTACCGTGACCGGAGAAGATATCTATCTCAAAGAAGAATTTAAAAAACTATGTGATCATCGTGCAGTCGATATTGTACAACCCGATATGGGAACATCGGGAGGTATCCTCGAGACTAAAAAAATCGGTGACTATGCAGAGGAAAAAGATACAGCAATGATCATGCATTTTGCCGGGACGCCGGTTTGTTTTATGGCGAATGTACATATGGCTGCAGCTACGCAAAATGCATTAGCATTGGAAATTCCCAATCAATGCAGTGACAACCCCTGGTGGCCCAATCTTGTAAAAATGGTGGGTAAGCAACCTATGATTACAAAAGGTTTTGCCAATGTGCCCCTCGATGCTCCTGGTCTGGGTGTCGAGCTTAATGACGAAGAAATCAAAAAGCATTTGCATCCTGAAGATACCTCTTATTTTGTTCCGACACCGCAGTGGAATGAAATAAGAAGTTATGACCGGTTGTGGAGTTAACAGGTTTTACATTTTGGTATTGGAAATAAATGCAATCTTTTTACTATCCGGAGACCAGCTTGGGACATTGATGGTACCCTGCCCTCCATATACATAAGCAATTGTTTTAGGATAACCTCCACCGGCAGGCATAAGCTTTAGATATACTTTTTGATAAAATGGATGGGTGGCAGGATCGATCTCTTTAGGGAATGAAATGAATACAATCCACTTTCCATCTGGAGAAAAATGAGGAAACCAAT
>CALMKY010000045.1 GCA_937867195.1 uncultured Saprospiraceae bacterium
ACAACCCAGCATGACATCATCGATGGCTTCCACCGGGATATTGGGATTGCGTTTTATTATTTCACGCAATGGGATCGCAGCCAAATCATCGGTGCGTACAGGTGATAAACATCCGCCAAGATTCCCAATCGGAGTGCGGATGGCATCAATTATAAAGGCTTCCGTCATACGTTTTCTATTTTGAAAGTGTAAGGAAAAAGTCAAGTGGTAATCCGACATAATTTTCAGCCAGGGTCTTTTGATAAGCATCGGATACTTGCAAATAATCAAACCTGGATTGTTGTAATTTTTCTTCAAACGAATTTGAATCGTGTACTTTATGGCATAGCATGGTCATAAAATTGGAAAATTCCTGCACGCGCCATACCCGACGAAGACATTCTGAAGTGTAGTTTTTTAACGTATTTTCATCCTTTGTCCGGACGAATTCATGTATCAGGCTCGCCAATACCCAGACATCTGCAATGGCAAGATTGAGGCCTTTAGCGCCGGTCGGTGGGACAATGTGGGCTGCATCACCGGCAAGAAACATACGACCATATTGAATATGATCAATCATGAAACTGCGCAAAGGGGTAATTGATTTTTCAAATATTTCGCCGCGATTGAGTTTTAAACCCAACCGAACATCCAATTCATCCCAGATTTTTTGGTCAGGCCATTGATCGACGTGATCGTCATTACTGACTTGTAAGTACAATCTCGAAATAATATCAGATCGCATACTGGCTAAAGAAAATCCACGATCGTGAAAGGAATAGATCAGTTCATGATATACAGGATTTGCATGGGCCAGTATACCCAGCCAGCTAAAAGGGTATTCAATTTTATATTCATTGTATAAATGCTTTGGGATTTTGGTTCGACCGATGCCATGAAATCCATCGCAGGCTGCAATCAAGTCAAAAGAATTAATCTCACGATCACTCATCAATTTAGGATGGTCGGATTCAACGTCTGTGATGTCTGTAATGGTATAGTTAAATCGAAGCGAAATGTTTCTTTCGTCACAAGCTTGTATTAGATCTTTGACTACTTCCTGCTGGCCATAAATCGTCACAACATGTCCTGTCAATTTTTTAAAATCGATTCGTTGGGTCATTCCATTGAATCGGATACTACACCCTTCATGTTGCAGGCCTTCCCGGTGCAATCTGTCGGCCACACCCAATTGATCCATGACAGAAACCGTATTCTGTTCCAGCAATCCTGCTCTTACCCTTTGGATTACATAATCCTTACTTTTGGATTCAAATACGGAAGAACGGATCCCGTATTGATGTAAAAGCAAAGCCAATGTGAGTCCGGCCGGTCCTGCCCCTATAATCCCCACGTGAATCATGAATTAAATATTTCCTGAGCAGAATGGATTGCCTCATTTGCCGCTGGCAGGCCGCAATACAATGCCGATTGTAGGATGACCTCTTTGATCACGTCTTTACTCACTCCGTTGTTTAACGCCGCTTTAATATGCATTTTAAATTCATCCTTTCTGTTTAATGCAATTAACATAGCCAAGAGTAACAGTATA
>CALMKY010000046.1 GCA_937867195.1 uncultured Saprospiraceae bacterium
TTCATAGAGACGATATCGGTTATCGGACAGTTCCAATACTTGTTTGGGAATTTGATCCTGACGACAGGACTCGGAGATGAGAACCATTAAAATACAAATCCACTCATTTATTCTTTTCATTGGCTTTGATTGAGTCGAGTAAATATTGAATTTCTTTGGACCGCTGCAGGTAAATACTGTCATACGCTACTTTATAAAACGAATCGGATCGAATAAGGCAGGCACTGTCTAATTTTGAATAAGTCCGGTTGATTCGATTTTGTAAAAGGGTATCACTCATCGCAAGCCATTCTTTAATCTGGCGTGGATTTGCTTCCTGACAGGAAAATAACGAGCAAATGGATAATATCGGCAATAGGCGGATAAGTTTCATATCAACGGATTTGCTTTCTTCTCAATTCAAAATTAGCACCGAGGTATACTTTGCGCACCAACGGATCCGCTGCCAAGACTTCAGCTGTCCCTTCCCTCAAAATGGACCCTTCAAATATGAGATAGGCCCTGTCGGTAATGGAAAGGGTTTCCTGCACATTATGATCGGTTATCAGAATGCCTATATTTTTTAGTTTGAGGGCGGCAACAATCGACTGAATATCTTCTACTGCAATTGGATCAATACCGGCAAATGGTTCGTCCAGGAGAATAAACTTGGGACCGGTAGCCAAGGCTCTGGCTATTTCTGTCCTTCTCCGTTCACCGCCGGATAAAGAATCTCCCGGGTTTTTTCTTACTTTTTGCAGGCTGAATTCGTGGATCAGGGATTCCAGCTTATCGCGTTGCTCTTCATGCGAAAGCTTAGTCATCTCGAGAACAGCACTGATATTGTCTTCTACACTTAGTTTTCTAAATACGGAAGGCTCTTGCGGCAGATATCCGATGCCTTTGCGTGCACGCTGGTACATAGGTGCGTGCGTGATGTCTTCATTATTAAGATAAACCAATCCTTCATTCGGCTTGATAAAACCTACTACCATATAAAAAGTAGTGGTTTTGCCAGCGCCGTTCGGACCTAATAGTCCTACGATCTCACCTTGCTTGACGTTGATACTAACATCTTTGACCACTTGTCGCTGACCATATTTCTTGTACAAATGCTCACTGCGCAAGGTCATCATCTGATCGGTTTCTATCTGTGCCATATCATTTCTTGTTTGAGTTCCCAATTAGCACGAACAGAAATATTTTTTTCAAGCATAATATATTCCGGTTGTATTTTTTTACGGTAATCCCCTATATCCCAACGACCGTTATCGTTCGTATCTTCTATGATCTGAACCGCGTAGACAGATGGTATCAGCATGCTGTATTTCTCTACAACACTTGGGGATTTAATGATTCGGTCAGATCTTAAAACTTTGGCATCCGAAAGAAATTCAATTCGATACACCATATTGGTATCCAAATCCTGCACAGATAAGGTAAGTAGACCGGATGTTTCAGGTGCAAAGCCTCTAAACCTTTTTTTAATGGTATCCGGGATATTTTCACCATCGTACCGTTTAATGGATCCGGGTATAAAAGTAACAGTATATCCATGACTTTCTTCACACGGACAGCCGATATTGATTTCATTTTCTTGTTTCCCCATTCTGATTTTTACAGGAAGGTCTATCCCGGCTGTATCGTCGTGCATCCGGATCCTGGTGGTATCGATCCTGCCGATCGGTTGATTCCATTCCATCCAAATGGGTTGATCCGGACCTGCGATATTGATTTCGCGCAGATTGGTGACGAGTTTAAAACTATCCATCCGCATCTTTTTTTGTTTATTTACTTTAATCGTATCCAATATTTTATCAGGAATGGATATTTGAAGAAGCCAATCCCGTGCTGTCACCGGCAAATAAAATATTTTCATCGTGTCTTTATCGATGAGTGTATGATACGTTATCGATTCAGTCAATGCATGGGTTGTTAATAATTCATATGGTACATTGCTCTGTATTTTGAGTAAGCCGGGAATATCAGTATTGGTAAAAGTAATTTTGGGCTTTACATAGCTTTTGTAATAGCGGAGCAGGATCGTACTGGTGTCTTCACCTGCTTTCACCCTCCGGTCTATGAAGGCAAGGTTTTCTTTGTCCTGATCATATAAATAGTTTCCGTTTGCATCTTCCAGGGCAGCGATTTTATAGGAAGTATCCTTGATATTTTCTATTTCAAAAAGACCTTGTTTATCAGTCCGTCCAAAATACGTAGGCCTTGCTTTATAAATGGCTGTATCAGAATCGGAATAATAGAGCATGACGACTATATCTTCTTTTGCTTCACCTGTTTTAGCATCCAGGACTTTGCCGGATATTTTGGCTGAATCAATGTGATCACCCGTACTGAATACGTACCTGAAATTTTTTACGATATTGCCTTCATTGAGATCTTTTACTGCTTTGCCGAAATTGCTGGTATACGTAGTATTGTCTTGAAGAACCTCACGGTTGTCAAACGTAAATCGTATTCCTTTTCCGGCTAATTCGACTTTAGGTGGATATTGTAAAGGAGGAGATACCACTACCAGTTTAAATGCATCTTCTATTTTTACCCATTCATCGAATTTAAACTCAATGGGTTTCTTCGTTTGATCCGGGTGAAAATGAATGAGAAAAGATTGACTGGAATGCATTGAATCAATCTTGGGCGGTACACTATCTCTCAATCCACCATCGATGTGTCCAATATTTGCACAATTGGTAAATAAAAAGACCTTTGAAAGTATGAGTAAGAATATGATCCACCGCATCCGGCTGCAAAAATAAGTGAATTAGATGACCAGCAGTCGCTCAATACGAGCGTGTTCTGTCCGGTCAACGATGACTGCTCCGCGCAAGTGGCGCTTTGCCTTCGTCGTCTTTTTACGCATCAAGTGACGCATACGCGCCCGATTGCGCTTGACTTTCCCTGTGCCAGTCACCTTGAATCGCTTCTTAGCGCTGGAATGGGTCTTCATCTTCGGCATGACAAAAATGATAAGTGTGAAAAATGGAGCGCAAAGGTAGCACTCGCGCATGAAGCGCAAAAGAAAAGTTCAAATTTGTTCGGAAATAAAATGACAGCCCCGTTCAGTCGTCTTTTTTCTTGGGAGCGCCGCCCGTTTTCTTGGGCGAAAGTATAACGTTCATCCGTTTACCTTCCATGCGGGGTAGCTGTTCTGCAGTACCGTGCTCCTCCAGTTCTTTCATAAAGCGCAGCAACAACAATTCGCCACGGTCTTTAAATACGATAGCGCGGCCCCTGAACTGCACGTATGCTTTCACCTTGTTGCCTTCCTTCAGAAAGTTTTTGGCGTGTCGCACCTTGAAGTCAAAGTCGTGATCGCCGGTTTCGGGACCGAAGCGAATTTCTTTCAACTCCACCTTGACGGCATTGGCCTTCAGTTCCTTTTCCCTTTTCTTTTTCTGATAAAGGAATTTATTGTAATCGACGATACGTACAACCGGCGGGTCGGCATTCGGCGATATCTCTACCAGATCAAGTCCGAGTTCTTCAGCCCATTTTTGCAGTTTGGAAGTTGAATAAAC
>CALMKY010000047.1 GCA_937867195.1 uncultured Saprospiraceae bacterium
CAGTCCATCAATCAAGTGTGTTTTCCGCAGCTTGGGGATATGATGTAAGAATCGATCGGTAAGAAATTTTACAAAACTGGCTGGGTGATCAGATCCTATTCCGATGTATTCATCTAAATGGAACATAACCACTTTGGACCAATCGATGTCTTTTTGGTTGATCAGATACTCTAAGGTGTCGTATTGAGCGGTGCCGGTTGCCATAACCAGGTTAGCTTGTCCATTTTCCTCAATCGCTTTTTTTAAATAAAAAGTTGCGGATTTGCCGGCATGAAAACCCAATTCTGCTTTTGTTTCGCAGATGATTGTTTTAAATAATCTTTCTTCCATTTGTGCCCTGACGATACATGAAGAAGTGGTAAGTAAGTGGGAAGTGAACTTCTACTCCATTTTAGCCGGAGTGCCTTTGCGATAGGCCTCGGTCATATCTTTGGAGATTGAACTGCGTACTACGTTGACATACGATTTGGTATCAATTTGGAGTGAAATAATGTCATTTTCTATTTTATTGATTCGACCGATCATGCCACTGAGCGTTACGACTTCATCACCTTTTTTTAGATCTTTTTGGAAAGCAGACTGTTGCTTTTGCTTTTGTTGCTGCGGCCTGATAAAAAAGAAAAACATGATGATTAATAATACCGGAAATAATAAAAGATTCATGATGCTTCCGCCGGCAGCTTGTAGATAGATAAGATAAGTCATAATACGATTGAATTTTGTAGCGCAAAAATAGATTATTTATTTTTAAATCAAAGTTTGCTGTCCATGCTATTTCGCAATAACCAAGCAGCCTTGCCATTTGATTTCCTGTCTCCATTAAAATCTTGACTATAAATAATAAAGGGTATAGAAATAAATCCATACCCTTTTTTGAATACTGAAGTATATTTTAATTACAATGCTTTACCACTTTCCAACGTCTTGATATATCCCATGATCGCATTTTTATTATTTTCATCCGGTGCCTGAGTCAAAGCTATCCGGGCGTATTCCAGTGCTTTTTTGTAATCACCTTTGGCAGACCAACCTCTCATCATACCTCCGTTGGTGGGCCATGCTCCTTTGTTTTTATCATAATTTTTTTGAAAAACGGCAAATGCCTGATCTACTTTTTTCTGCGCTAAAAGTTGCCGTCCATATTGATGCATCTCCATAATGGTAGCTAAAGGCATGGCTTGTTCCATCGTTTTGTCCGCTTCTGCTTTATTGCCCAATTTCTCTAATAAGCCTGCTTTTACAGTCAATGCTCCAAATGTCGGTGGGTTGCCAAAATTTGGGTTTGTGGCACTTGTGATCCAGGTCAATGCTTCACTATGGTTTACATCATTTTGAAGACACCATTGGGCCCCTGCGATTAAGCTGGGAGCATCAAAGCCTATGGCACCGGATAATTGCGATTTGATATCTGCCAGAACGGAAGCTTTTAAATCAACCGATACGGTAAACGGAATGCGCCATTTTTCCCATTCAAGGGCGACTTCTACGCTATTGTCCTTTTGATTGGAAAAAGTATAAGCCAATCTTTCAACAGAATTAGGTTGATTTTTTTGTTGAAATGTGTTTACACGCAAGACATCCATGGAGGCATCGTAAAAATAACTTCCCCAGGCACCTACATTTTTATTGAAAATTAATGTAGTCGTATCAGAGGATAAAGCCATGAACAATGCATACTTACCGGCTGCTAACGGCTTGCCATTGATCATGACATCGGTGGAGAATGATATGGTAGTGCATTCATCTGCACCGGCACGCCAGGGAGATGCACTGTTGGAACCAAAACCCAATACCTGGAATCCATACCAAGCAATATTGGTGCCCCAGATATTGCCTTCGCGACCTTTGACGCCGGGAGCATTCCAATGGATTTCGATTTCGGTAGCTCCTATTCTTCGACCGGCGCTACTGGCAAAATTCGTATTGCCGGGTATTCGCAACGCCTGTGCATCAAGGGATATCATTGAAAGTGTACATACGCTTAAAAAAATTACTCTGAATAAATTTTTCATATGAATGGATTTGTATGATTATGAACGAATAAAAGGACTGAATGTGAACTGACCTACGAATTTATCGACAATATTAGGGGAATATGATTTTGAATGAAATAACCCTGAATGGGGGATCTGCGAAATGAAGCAATTAATAATAATATCCCATCTGATAGCTTTCATAGATCTTTTTAGGATAAAAGAGGCTCTGATTGGTCACGACCATATAAACTTTGCGAATATCGCTAATGTTTTTATCTGGTTTTCCATCAATTAGTATGATATCCGCTACGCGTCCGGGAAGTATTTTCCCATATCTGTTTCCCAGTCGAAAGACTTTGACAGGATTCCAGGTAGCCATACTCAACACTTTATGATCGGGAATGCCGGCCTTTACGAATAATTCCAATTCATGATGCAATGCATATTGATTGCCGCCATCCGTACCGCAAAGCAAGGTGACACCATGATCATACAACAGCCTGGTCATTTGCAATATGCGTTCATAACTTTTTTTGTAAGAAGGTATCCATGCCGGATCATCAATAAAAGATGCATTGGCGATATCTTGTTTTTGTTTTTCTGGCAACCAGGATAATACCGGTTTCAATGACCCGGATGTATCACCCGGAAATGTATTGAGCATGTCATCAAAAACATGGAGGGTTGGTTCTATTACGGTATGATGCTGATCCAATAAATGCAAAAATTTTTTTGACTCGTTGCTTTGCAAATCGATCGTATAAGCGGATCGACCGATCGGTTTAAATCGATTTTGCCTGGTATCGATGGTATCAGGGAAAAAATTGAACATGACCATATTGATGTGGGTAATCTCATCATATCCTGCCAGGATGGCCTGGCTTGCAGTATAATGCCAGGGTATATGGCCTGCAACTCTCATGCCTAGTTTATGAGCTTCGGATGCCATCGGTCGTATCCAACCTGTGTCGATGCTGCTGTACAATTTGATTTGGTTATAATGATTCCTTGCATAAAACCGGACCGCTTCGATCCCTTCGGTAAGATTGTTAATAATTTTGCCGGCAGGTCCATGAAATTCATCATTCTTATCGATAAACCCCGATAAATAACTAAGGTCGGGTCCCATCATCGCATGCCTTTTTATTTGATCCTGCCATTGAAGGATCGTGTTACTATTGCCCATGTCACGGATAAGAGTGATGCCACCGCTGAGATAATCAGCACCATTGCTTTTGTCATAATGCGAATGGGTATCCCAGAGTCCCGGCAAGATCGTTTTATTCTTTCCATCTAGTATGGTAAAATCTTTGGGGATCTGATTGGATGATTGGCTTATCCTGGTAATCATGCCATGTTCTATCCACAGCGTTTTGTCTTCATCGGTAGTTGATTTTTCAGCATTGAAAATGCGAACATGGGTAATGGCTAGTTTCTCAGGAAATGGAGAGGATAATCTTTTATAAACCGAGGAATAATAGGATTCGGTTTGTTTATTTTGAAATGTCAATAATTCATCGATCTTGCTTTCAAATCCTTGCCTGATTTTACTGGTCCATTCGCCCAGATACCCAAAGAAATTATTTTGATCATCTTGCCAGATTAGTAAGGGTTCTGGATCATTGGACATTTGTAAATAGTACAACCAAATCTTAGTCTCAGCATTTTTAAATTTTACTGTATAGGGAATTTTGTTTTTTAAGAACATGGTATCACCTGTCAGCGTGATGTTTTGATTTCCGTTACTTTCCAATTGTCGAATGATAGCTGTACCTGTACCGTAACCCAAGCCTGCAGTATAATATTGGCCCGAATCTTTGTAGCCTGTCCGTTTAGAATTATACGTTGTAATCAATGAATCTCCTACAGGATTGAAACTGGAAGTATAGGGAGCCTTGTAATAATCCAATCCTCTGGCTGAATATTGAATCATTTTATTCATAGCATTGGTTTTTACATAGATCGTATCAATGCTTCCCCGACCCCGATCGTTGAAATAGGCTATGGTTGCATATTCATGATCAGATACTTTCCAGTTTTTCTCCTTTCCGGTTATTTGGCCAATATTCACTGTGGAGAATCTTAGAGTATCCGTTTGGGAATTGATTTTAATGATACTCATGAGTAGGAATGGAATGAATAGGTTTGGATTTTTCATGCAATTAGATATAGCAAGGTAGCTATAAGTTATTAATACAGTTGGTTCGAAAATTCAACATATAGAAGATTGACAAGGTCTCGGAATTCAGGTTATTTAAAAATCCGACGATCCCCGTTCATTCATCCCGAACACACCGAAATCCGACCGTGCCATTTCTCTCAAAGCCTTCATGTATCTGTAACCACATTTGTCTCCAGGTAAGAGGTTTGGGCCCGCCGGAAACATACCACCAGCTGGAACTCGGTTTGTAATACGACCCGCCTTTGATGATCCGATAAGTATAAGACCCGGTTCGGTAAACATCGTTTGTCATTTGCCAAATACTACCCACTAAATCGGAAAGTCCATGTGGGTTGATTCCTTTTGGATAATGACCAATAGCATCTAAGGTTCCATTGCCGGGATTGGCTAATGTAGAATCAAATGAATCAAATGTAATATGAGTCAGGGTCTCGGTGACCACTTCTTTGTGAATATGGGATATACCGGCCTCAGGACCCCATGGCCAAATGTTTAGTTTATCCGTTTGCGCTGCATATTGCCATTCTATTTCGGTGGGTAATCTTTTGTGGGACCAGTTGCTATACGCTTGTGCATCTTCTGCACTTACATAGATGACAGGTTTGTTTTCATCTCCTTTATTAATTTTTCCATGGACCCAATGTTTTAGATAATTGGTTTTATCTTTTGGAATATAATGGGATGCTTTGATAAAATCTGAATACTCCCGGTTGGTAACAGGATGAGGATCTATATAAAATGAATGAACATGGATGGTATCGCCTTTTCCATTTTGAGGATAAGGAATGAAATCATCACCGTATTCTGTCTTCCAGTTGAATGAACCTCCCCGGATCCATTTCATTTTGGTATCTACCGAAGGGTCTCTTATTGGATGTACTTCCGATACTGCGTAAGGTGTGCCTGAGCCGAATGAAATTATTCTTTCGTCGATCAATTCCTTATCATCAAATAATTGTACTGTAAAATCTCCATCGTGATCAGGAAATATGGAATGCAATTTAAACCGGTTCATGTCTAACGAAAATTTCACATGTGGAGTAGGATAGGAGGGCTTACCTGCATAGATGATATAATGCGTACCTGCATTGGCGTGTATCCAGACATTATCCAGATCCCCTTTTTTCACGGTTAATAAACTATCAAATCGTGCCAGGACATTCATCGATCCTTCATTATTCGTACCCAGATATTTTTGAGGAAACGGATCAAGCGCAGTTACGACAGAATCATTTCTTAATTCTATTTCTTCATGATTCCAAAGATTTACCCAGTGGGTGTTTTCTTTTTTAAGGGAGATAAATAAATTTCCTTCAAATCCTGCAGGATCTGAATTGTAAATCGTGTACAATTCTTTATGGCCCTGCCCTTTCCATTTATTAATCAGGGCACGATCTTTTAGGGAAGGATAAAGGGGTACCCAGGTGCTGTCTTTAAAGCAAAGATCATTTTCCCTCAATATCATAAGTGCTTTGCCCAGTAATTTATTTTGTTCGTCCAGCCAATTCGGATCACCGGGATGAAAGATATTATACTCGATACCGTAGCCATTAAATAAGGAGGTATATATCTCGCGATGGATTGGTTCTTTAAATACTTCGGCCACTCTAAATATCCCAAAATCAGGTTTGATTACTTTATTGAGGTTCAGGATCGGAGGAAAATACAATGCATTGTGTACCCGACCCGAGATGATCGACTCCATATCTTTCGGAACCGCCATGCCTTCGCTGTACAGAATGACACCGGGTCTTACTTTATCCACCGCAGCTTGCATTTCTTTACTGCTACTGCCTCTTGTATCGAGTACGACACCATCTGCATCGATGGCTTTGACTAATTCAGCCATGCCTTGCAAATGATCTTCTGTGCGCGTGCTTTCATCCCAGGGATTATAAGCGATGAAGAATTTGGTCCCATTCCGATGACATTGGTCGGATAACTGCCTGAGGCCTTTTAATGAACCAGGCAGATCGCGATACATATCCCATTGATTTCGCTGATCGAGTCCGAGTGCCGGCCAGGTGGGCCAAATGCCGATTACATCATCACCACCATATTCTTGATTAGCCTTTTGAAGAAATGGTTCTATCTTATATCTGTTTTTCTTTCGGTCGTAGAGTTTGTCATCCCAGGCCATGATGAGATGCATCATATAAGAATGACGTATCCACGACAAGTCAGTCCGACGATACATTTCATCATTAAAATTTTTGATGTCGTAGACTTTGTTTTGATTAAAGCATTTTCGCAATCCGTCTTGCCATGTACCTTGAAAGGTATCGGCATAGATGACATACTTTACTTTTCCTCCTGCAAATAGACCGGTTTCGAATCGGGATCGTTGAGCATGTTCCCAAGCACATCTTCTGCTAAGGGCATAAAAATTTTGATCACCTGATTGAAATGAATTAAAGCCCAGCTCCCATGAATCATCCGGTAAAATGATATTGACTGGCGAATGATTTGGTAAAAACAAATGAGCCCTGGACAGGCTATGATTACCCAGACCGGTAATATAAGCGCTTGACTGTTTTTTACTGAAGGGAAGAATATTTTTTATATGTAAAGTA
>CALMKY010000048.1 GCA_937867195.1 uncultured Saprospiraceae bacterium
TTTGTATGGGCGGTCATCCTGATGATCCTGAAAGCATGGCAGGTGGTACGCTCGCTAAATTTACATCCTTGGGACATCAAGTATCGATTATATATCTGACGACCGGCGAGGCAGGGATTCCCGGGAAATCTCATCAACAGGCAGCCAGCATACGGAAGATGGAAGCATTGAAAGCTTCTGAGATTTTGAAATGCAAGGCCATTTTTGCCGGTCAAATAGATGGGGATACAATCCTCAATAATGAATGGGTTAATAAGATCCGGATTTTGCTTGAATCACTCAAGCCGGACATCGTGATCACACACTGGCCCCTGGATACGCATAAAGATCATCAGGTTGCCAGCCTGCTGACCTTTCAATCGTGGATCAAAATGAAAAATAGTTTTGATCTTTATTTTGGAGAAGTATGTACAGGCGAGCAAACTATGGATTTTCATCCAACCGATTATGTAGATATCACCGATGTGCAAGAGATCAAGCGAAAAGCAGTGTATTGTCATACAAGCCAGGATCCAGCCGGTATGTATGCATGTGGTCATGCCATCACAGAGGAATTCAGAGGGCGGGAACTCGGTGTCAAAGCAGCAGAAGCTTTTGTGAGAATGAATGGTAAAGGGAAAGGTGGATTCGTCATCATATAAAAAAATAGCCTGACAATCGCCAGGCTATTTCGATATTTTGATTTTATAAAAAACTTGAACCTACCTTTTAATTATAGGTAAATTTTATAACCAATATTCACATTTGCTCCATAGTTGCGCATTTTGAGATCAACAATAGTATTATCTATGACTCTATTAAATCCCTGATTCCATTTTGCCTGTGCGATGATCGCGCCGGGACCGGCTTTGAGTTCAGCTCCGAATCCGATATTGGCACCGATTTCCAACCGATTGTAAATACTTTGTGTTAAATCAAGTTTTGTTTTACTGATATTAAAGTCAATCAATGCACTGGCTTTAGTGCGTACAAATCCGTCGACCAGGTAACCTACCTGAGGACCCGCAAATGCATACGCAGTCAACGCCCCATCGCTAAATTGATATTTTAGATTTAATGGCACAGATATATATTTTAGTGTAGTATTGGCTTGTACACCTACTTTAAAAGGTATATTGAGTACATTCATATTCGCAGATTCCAATAATCTAAATCCTTTTTCTTCATAGGCAAGACCAGTGGAGAAACCAAAGTTTTGACCTAAATCGCCATGATATAAAACCTGTGCTTCAAGACCGGTATGGCTAACCATATTGGGTCTGATGGCCTGATTGACTCCAGCAAGACTTACATTGGAGACAGATGGTCCGATCGATACTTCGATACCAGATTGAGCTAACATCGGTAAGGTGATCATGGTGAAAGCTACTGCACAGAACAATGGTTTCATGATATAAATGTTTTAGTTAGCTATATCACGAAACCTTGATGGAGAAAAGTGTTAAGGGAAGATTAAAAGATTTTTGGGATATATTCCATGCTTATATAATATTGAAAGTTTACCATTGGGTTATTCTTCAATACCCTATCCATCTTACATAATCTATAATTTATAGGTATAGGATTTATTAGAAAGCTTATGCTCAAAAACAATAAAGGGCGGCCTTGCGACTGCCCCTTATCTAATCATACAAATCGGGTAATATCTGAAGAATGGAATCTAAAGTAGAGATTTTAGAATTTCAAAATCTTGACGTTAGATGCTTTTGGAATAACCTGTGATCAATAAATTGATTTAAATCCAATGTAATATCAACCCTAACGTTATTGTTTCTCCGGTCTGAGCGATCTTACAGTCTGTCCGGCGCGCCACATTTCAGAATCGCGTAACTCGGCCAGTTCTGCTTCGAGCTTTACCCGATAGTCTGGCTGTGAATTACTATCTATAGAACGTTGCGCTTCCTCTCCGCGCGCCACCGAAGCATATAAATCTTTAAAAACAGGTAAAGTCGCATCACGGAATTTATTTTTCCAGTCCAAT
Source organism: uncultured Saprospiraceae bacterium (assembly GCA_937867195.1). Taxonomy (GTDB): domain Bacteria; phylum Bacteroidota; class Bacteroidia; order Chitinophagales; family Saprospiraceae; genus JADJLQ01. The sequence goes on from CALMKY010000048.1 coordinate 1,982, forward strand.
GCACCACGCTGAGCAGTGGTTGAACAATTAGCATACATCCAGTCCATCCCATTTTCAGCTACCAGGGGCATGAGGGACTGGGTCAATTCCTCTACAGTTTCATTGAAAGCTTCAGAAGGGGAGTGGCCATTCACTCTTAATACTGTATACTGAGCTTCGAAAATACCCTGGATGGCTCCCATCAAAGTACCACGCTCTCCGGTCAAGTCGGAGTAAACTTCTTTTTGGAATGTAGTCTCGAAAAGATACCCTGATCCGATACCAATTCCTAAAGCGACTACTCTGTCTTTTGCATGGCCGGTCGCATCCTGGAATATGGCGAAAGATGAGTTTAGTCCACGACCTTGTAAAAACATTCTTCTCAAAGAAGTGCCGGATCCTTTGGGAGCCACTAAGATCACGTCGATATCTGCCGGAGGAATGATCCCTGTTCTTTCTTTATAGGTGATACCAAAACCGTGAGAGAAATATAAGGCTTTGCCTTTCGTCAGATATGGCTTGATCGTGGGCCATGCTGCAATCTGAGCAGCATCGGATAATAGATATTGTATGATCGTACCTTTTTGAACGGCTTCTTCGATGGGGAATAGGGACACCCCCGGAACGAAACCATCCCGGATCGCTTTATCCCAGGTGGGTGAATTTTGTCTTTGGCCTACGATTACATTGAATCCATTGTCTTTAAGATTCAATGCCTGGCCGGGTCCTTGCACACCGTAGCCGATGATCGCAATGACCTCATCTTTTAGTATTTGTTTTGCTTTATCGAGTGGATATTCTTCACGGGTAACTACATTTTCTTCAGTACCCCCAAAATTGAGCTTTGCCATGTATTTTTATTTATTGTAATTGAATGTATAATTTTACTATCTAAGGTCCGTCTGGATAATAATCCTAATGTTAAATTTTTGGTGTGCGAAAATAAGAATTATCAATGAAAAACCGAACGATTCCATTTGCCATCATCAGAAAAATAACCAATGAAATTTATTTCTATGGAGAGTGTTAAATTCAACAGCAGGCGTAGGAAATTTAATTATGTTCAGAGCATAGAAAATTGTTTTTAAAAAATGTGATTTTGTTTTGATTCTTGAAAAATCGATATCCGGAGCCAGATAAAACTGACGATATCTCATCAGATCGTTCCTATTATAGGCTTTTCCATTCAGGGTAAATGAATTATTGACAGCTCCAAACAGATTATCCGCACCGTAGCCGACGGCTAGATTAAGCCATGAAGGGAATTTAGAATTTAATTTTAGAGTGGTTGCAAGATTGATACTCAACCAATAGGTCTGAGCATTATAATCTTTAACCAACCGCTCAGTGTAGGATGCTCCAAACAATTGATCTGCCCGTTGATTCAATAAAGTTTCTGGATAATTCCTTCTGGAATAGGAAGCTTTTAGTAGCCATTTTTGTTGTTTCCAAAGTAACTCCTGACCAAACAATAATCCTGCACCAAAAGTATTTGCTGCCAGATCACCTATCGAAAACCCCCATTGTTTTGAAAATCCATCCAGCGTCTCAACGGTTAATTGCATCGCAGTACTGACAATGCAGCCCATCATCATACTTTTTCTTTGAGACATACCCGACCATTGGTACATTTTGCTACTCCAGTAAGCCTCATTATATGCTGCGAAAGAATGACTCATCTTATCCATTTGATTCCATTCCCCATTATCATTGAAAAAATGAAATCCGCTGCGGGGGTACTGAGAATACCAGATAGAATTCAAACCGATCATCGTCCCGGTAAATAAGGTTGCATTGGTAAGGTGGATCAGCGTTACGCGGTTTTTATTCAGTGTATCAGAAGGGAGGAGGAAGTTTTGAGAAGGAAGGTGATTGAAAAAAAGCAATAAGGATAAAATGAATGAAAAAACCATAGAGGGACGCCATAGAAAATATTTTCGATGGATCATATCATTTTGTTTTCATGTGGTGCCTCCTGCTTCGGAAGGCAAATGCATTACATACTGAATACTTTCTCATTCTGACCCAGGTATTCGTTTTCTGCCGTTTCGCTACCTGGCTCGAAATACTCAAACTGCTTCAGCTTTCGATGGAATCCTTCGCTGCTTTTGATAATGGCGACCCGTGCTGACCGTACGAATTCGATCAATCCATATGGCTCCAACACTTTGATCATTTTATCAGTCTCTTCGTGATGACCCGTAACTGAGAACACGGTATAATCCTTTCTGATCACAACGACGCGAGCACCATATTGCGATAAAAGTCTTTCAACTTTTACTTCTTGGGCAATGACTTCTGTAGGCACTTTGTAAAGAGCGAGCTCCTGCCAAACCACTTCATCGTTTGTATTGTAATAAGCTTTGAGTACATCGACTTGTTTCTCGATCTGTCGACAAACTTTGCGCACGACTTCTTCTGTCTCGGTGATGACAATATTAAAACGATGTACCGAGTCGATTTCGCTAGGAGATGTATTGAGACTTTCGATATTAATTTTGCGACGGGAAAATATAATCGCTATCCGACTCAATAAGCCTACTTGATTTTCCGTATAAACGGTAAGATTAAATTCTTGCTTTTGCATACAGGATGGATGGTTTATGGAGTTATAATAATTCTTCTTTGCATAAAACAACTTCGGCCACTCCACGACCTTGTGGCACCATCGGGAACACATTGTTTTCTTTACCGACGATGACTTCTAAAAGATAAGAGGCAGGATGAGCCAACATTTCTTTCAAAGCTGGGAGTATATCTTCTCTTTTAGAAATCGATTTTCCTTTGATTCCATATCCGTCAGCAACTTTTACATAATCCGGACTTTGAATATCGACGAAACTATATCGGTGCTCATGGAATAGTTCTTGCCATTGTCGGACCATGCCCAAGAAATTATTATTCAGGATGATGATTTTAACATTGGGTTTAAACTGCATGATGGTACCCAATTCCTGAATCGTCATTTGTACTCCTCCATCACCAATGATAGCAATCACTTCCCGATCCGGTGCACCGTATTTTGCTCCTATGGCTGCAGGAAGAGCAAATCCCATCGTTCCCAGGCCACCACTGGTAATATTGGATTTACTGTCAGTATATTGAGCATAACGGCAGGTTACCATCTGATGCTGTCCTACATCTGTTACGTAGATTGCTTTGTTTTCCGTAAGTACATTGAGCTGATGAATGACTTCGCCCATGGTGAGTGTATTCGAGGTAGGATGGATTTCATGGTAGATGACCTTTGATTCTTCTTGTTTTGCGAATTCATCAAATTTTGCACGCCAGGCGGGATAAGATTTTTTATTGATCAATTCGGTAAGCATCGGTAATGTTTCTTTGCAATCACCCCAGACCGGTACGGTGGTTTTCACGTTTTTATCTATCTCCGATGGATCGATATCGAGATGGATGACTTTAGCTTGTTTGGCATATTTATCTAACCTGCCGGTGACCCGATCATCGAATCGCATACCGATGGCGATCAATACATCACATTCATTCGTCAGGACATTTGGACCATAGTTACCATGCATTCCCAGCATGCCTACGCCATTGGGATGATCCGTAGGTATCGCGCTCATGCCCATGATCGTCCAGGCTGCGGGAAGGCCAGATTTTATTAAAAATGCATCAAATTCTTTTTCTGCTTTGCCAAGCAAGATACCTTGACCAAAAATGACCAATGGTTTCTCAGCATTATTGATTAATTCTGCTGCGGCCTCTACATATTCTTTTCTTATTATTGGTTTAGGCCGATAGCTGCGAATGTGTTTGCATTTGGTATAACCTGTAAAATCAAATTTTTGTACCTGTGCATTTTTAGTAATATCAATGACGACCGGGCCGGGTCTGCCGGTACCTGCTATGTAAAATGCTTTTGCCAAGACAGTAGCTATTTCATTGGCATCCGTAATTTGATAATTCCATTTCGTAATGGGTGCGGTAATATTGATGACATCTGTCTCCTGAAATGCGTCTGTTCCTAAAAGATGAGCAAACACCTGCCCTGTAATACAAACTAGTGGAGTGCTGTCAATCATCGCATCTGCAAGGCCCGTTACCAGATTGGTTGCACCCGGACCAGAGGTGGCAAATACTACACCGACTTTACCGCTTGCGCGGGCAAATCCCTGTGCCGCGTGGATAGCACCTTGTTCATGACGCACCAGGATATGCTCCAGTTGATTTCCATATCCATACAATGCATCATAGATCGGCATGATGGCACCACCCGGATAGCCAAAAATTACTTCTACTTTTTCATCGATCAGGCATTTCAGCACGGCCTCAGAACCACTGATTTGTGTGATGGTCTGTGGTGTGTCCAGAATTTGCTTGTCTAATACAGAAGTCGACATATTAAATTTTTTTATAAAATAATAATTTTTTTAGAAATGATCTGTCACACAGCCTTCAGACGCTGAGGAAACGGTCATGGCATATTTTTTGAGAATGCCGGATTTTGCTTTTAATTCAGGCTTATTCCATAATCTTCTTCGATGAGCCAGTTCTTCATCACTCAACAGAACATCCATTCGGTTGTGAATGATATCGAGTTTGATGATATCGCCATTTTTTACCAAAGCAATCGTACCGCCATCCTGAGCTTCGGGGGTAATATGCCCGATCACGAATCCATGTGTGCCGCCGCTAAATCTTCCGTCTGTAATCAATGCAACTTTATCTCCCAGTCCGGCTCCCATGAGAGCACTGGTAGGTTTAAGCATTTCGGGCATACCAGGAGCACCTTTTGGTCCTGTATATCTGATCACAACCACTTCACCGGCATTGATTTTTTTATTAATGATTGCTTCGTTAAGTTCCTTTTCGCTATCAAATACATGTGCAGGACCTTCAAATATTTCGCCTTCTTTGCCGGTGATTTTAGCCACTGCACCTTGAGTAGCCAAATTTCCATAGAGTATCTGTATATGGCCGGTTTGTTTAATCGGACGGTCCCAGGGCCTGATAATGTCTTGCGATTCGGGTAAAGATGGTACATTCTTGAGATTTTCGGCTATTGTCTTTCCTGTTACGGTCATACAGTCGCCATGGAGCCGGCCCGCTTCGAGTAGCATTTTTAAGACAGCTGGTGTACCTCCGATTTCATGAAGATCTTGCATGACATACTTACCGCTTGGTTTAAGATCAGCGAGGAAAGGAGTTTTGTTGCTAACTATTTGAAAATCATCGATCGTAAGGTCGATGCCTGCAGATTTGGCAATGGCAATTAAATGCAATACCGCATTGGTGGATCCACCAAGAATCATGGTCAAAACCATCGCGTTTTCGAATGATTCGCGGGTAAGAATATCCCTTGGTTTGATATCCTTTTTAATCAATTGGTCCATGGCTTTGGCGATATCAGAGCTCTCCAATAGTTTGGCCTGGGATGCTGCCGGGTTAGAGGAATTATAAGGTAAAGCCATTCCCAATGCTTCGATTGCCGATGACATCGTATTGGCAGTATACATACCACCGCAAGCACCTTGGGCGGGCACTGCTTTATGGATTACCTCCTGATATTCTTCCTCCGTTATTTTTCCTTGTACTTTTTGACCTAATGCTTCAAAGGCTGATACTACATCCAGTTTTCGATCCTTCGCAAATCCTGGTGCTACAGTTCCTCCATAAACCAATACAGAAGGTCTGTTTAATCTGCACATGGCCATCATCGCACCCGGCATATTTTTATCACAACCTACGACGGTTACCAATCCATCATACCATTGCGCAGACATCACTGTTTCGATGCTATCGGCAATAATATCGCGGGATACGAGAGAAAAGCGCATTCCATCGGTGCCCATCGAGATCCCATCACTTACACCGATGGTATGAAAGATGAGGCCCAGGTGACCTGTTTTGTTGATTTCATCCTTTATATCTTTTGCCAATCCATTAAGATGCATATTGCAGGGATTGCCTTCCCATCCGGTGGAAGCGATACCGATCTGGGCTTTTTTCATATCGTTATCATCAAGTCCAATTGCATGAAGCATAGCTTGAGCTGCCGGTTGAGAAGGATCTTGCGTTACGTTTTTACTGTATTTATTTAATTCCATATTTAAGTATAAGGTCAAATATTGTGCTTATTTGATGAAAAAGCAAAATAATAGACCATTTATCACATTCTTTTTTGATGATTTCTACGATGGGTAAATGAACGAATGAAATTTGTAGAATATTGATTTTTAAACCATTAACGACAAAATTCAATAGCTCAGATCCCTTATTTTTTGACCTTTCAGCGTCATCTTGATTATCTGGTAAATAAAAGAAAGACCAAACCTGGGGCGATATTTTAAATACAGTTTTAAAAACCTGAAACCAAAAGGACAAACATCGTAGCTAGCAGAATCCCATGGGGAGAATTCGATTAATTTACCTTGTTCAAGATTGGGTTTAAAGAAACGTGCATTTTTATTCAGTGAAAACATGCAGGACGTGAATGAAAAACTGCTATTGCTAATCAACAATTCATCTTCCAATCGCATCAGGACCTGATCTATTATGATGTCAAGGTATGAATGGGATGCTTGAATTGAAGGATTTTGATTTAGTATATCTTCAAAATAAACGGGACGGAATTTTGCAAACTTTTTTTTGATCCGCTGACTGGGTTGACCACAGACATATAATTTTTTGGAACCATCTAAATTATTGGAGATCCAATCGGTATACAATCTGGTGATAAACATAAAATATGGATTGACCATCAGATTGAAATCCCCTTTGCGTACATGGATCACCACCAGTTTATTATTTCCGAATACCCGATGTTTGGTTTGATATGCGATATTTTGCAATGCTGGTTTGAATTGCAGGATAGACCGTAAAAAGGATTCGCTTGACTTTAGAAGAGATAGATTCACTCTAGGGTAGTGGAACAATACTTTATTTTGGATATCAAATCCCTTTGACAGGAAGATTTCCGATGTACCATTTTTTATGAAGGTATGCTTACAGGGCTTGATTTCTTCCGGCATGCATTCGTTTTTTAATTTTAGTATTTTATCGTATCGAAAGGAATCATCATCAACCGAGATTTCTTTAATTACGAGATGGTCAACCGCATCGGGTACTTTATCCAATTGAAAGAATGTTTCGCCAATCCACCTGGAATGATAAATAGAAATGCCATGTGTTTTTTCTAAATGCCGAATGATGCAATATTGAATAATTTGATTTCCTAATCGCCCGGTGACACCCAATCCAAAAAAGACCGTCATCTCAATAGGTTCGCTCTAATACAAACCAGCTAAATGCACGCAAATTCATTTTGACCATGCTGTCTTCAATCAATGGATCGAGCTTTTTCCATGCTTTTTCTAATTTTTGTTTGGCATACTTTTCACAAATAGAAAAAGTCGGGTACTTGGTTATTAGCCGGAAAGCTTTGTTGAGTTCGTTTTGATTTTTCGTTTTTGACTTAATGATGGAGTATAGT
>CALMKY010000049.1 GCA_937867195.1 uncultured Saprospiraceae bacterium
CCGGCGGCTGGTCGCTGAGACGCGCCCAAATCGACGCGACCCTGACGAGCGGCTCAACGGATTTTGTCTCACTGGCGGGCCAGGTGGCGCAAGTTACATCGACTTGGATGGTGAGGTATGGAATTGGTTCTGTGATTGGAATGGGGGGCATGATGGGTGGAGTAGGAGGTATATTGATCACTAAAATAGCCGGTTATCTGTTTGACCATTATAAAGCGTTAGGGCATATCCAGACAGGCTATTACCTATTGTTTTTTTATTGCGGCATTGCTTATTTGACGGCCTGGACTGCGATTCATTTTTTGGTACCCAAGCCTGTCAGAATCAACTTATAAATTGCATCGAGGGTACATTCTTTGAAGGTTACATATTAGTGGTTATTTCTATCAGGTAAACTCCTTACCTTGGTGGCTGCATGCAAATGAACAAATCATGGTTGATCGAGCTAATTTCCTTGATGGCTATTGCCATCATAGTGGTTTTGGTTATCAGTCCCATCCGCAAGGAGATTTATGGTTTTCCTTTTGAAAAGTCCAATGTATTTTTCATCATTGCTTTTTTTACGTTTATCAGATGGTTTTTATTTTTAAAGACCACTCCGTTTAATCGTAATATGATTGTCAAAGCCATGATTGGCATTGGTTGTATTTGGCTGGCGATGTATTCCTTGAAAGAGTTTGGATTGTTCCAGGCATTCATCAATGACAAGGGGGTGGAATCGATCACATTCCATTTGACTGACGATCGGCAGATTGCATTAGGAAAGTACATCATCAGTGAATTTGTTTTTTTTGGTGTAGGGACCATCATACTATGCATCCTGATGCCTTTCAAAATGTTGATTTCCATCTGGCGTACTTATAATCTGAATAAAGTCTGATGAAGAAGTTGATGAAAAGGGTGCTGGCAGCTTTCTTAGGTAAATCTCTTGTCTTGGAATATCCATGGAAACCCATCAACCGATATGGGGACAGTCGCTTAATCTCTCCAGGACTCTTAGATGTATTGAATTCTTCTGAAGAAAATTTTAGCTTCATCGTGGAGGACATCATTTCGCACAAAAAAATATTTCATTCGATAAGTGAGAGAGCCAAGCCGGGCACGGATGTAATCGCCTGGAAAAATGATTATTTCCCGGGACTGGATATGGTCTGTCTGTACACCATGATGATTCGATACAATCCTTCCAGAGTAGTAGAAATCGGTAGTGGCAATAGTACGTTAATTATGCGGAAAGCCATCGACAACGCTCATTTGCAGACTAAAATTACAAGCATCGACCCGGCCCCGAGGAGAGAAATTAGATCAAACGCTGATCTTCACATTGCTTCATCATTAGAGGACCAAAATACTGACGATCTTGCATCGCTGTTTACAGGATTATTTCCGGGCGACTTTGTATTTATGGATGGTTCCCATATTTCGCTGCCCAACAGTGATGTCACTATTTTTTTTAATGAAATTATAAATAGTCTTCCCTCCGGCGTTATTGTGCAGGTTCACGACGTGTACTTACCGTACGAATATCCCGATGAAATGATTCTCAGAGGTTATAATGAAGCCTATTTGTTATTGCAATATTTATTAGGTCATCTACACCAGGTAGAAATTTTATTTCCTTCATATTATATTTCAAGACATAAAGCACTATCGGAAAAACTGGAAAAAAAGCTTTGGAGTGAAATGCCGTATCGGACTATAGAGACTCACGGTGGATCTTTTTGGTTTAAAATAAAATAATGTATGTCAAAAACCATTTTGATCATAAGCTGGTTATGCATGTTGTGCGCTACCTTTTTTTACTATCCTAAGTGGAAACAAACTAAGACCGAAGCGACCATCAGTTGGGATGTATCAGGATATTATATTTATTTACCGGCAATTTTTATTTTTCATGATGTCAGAAAGCTGGAATGGAAGAAGGCAATAGATTCAACATATTATCCCAGTACCAGCGCTTATCAGTCGTTTACACATCCAGGCGGCAACCAGGTTTTTAAATATACATGTGGAGTCTCGGTTCTTTATATGCCCTTTTTTTTCCTTGCACATGCTCTGGCACCTGTCGTAGGAGCAACGGCGGATGGTTATAGTTGGATCTATCAATTCATGATCTCCGTCAGTGCATTATTCTATTCTCTTATAGGTTTGATATTTCTAAGGAAGATATTATTGCGATATGTTGATGACAAAATAGTCGCCATGGGTCTTGGTATAATTGTATTCGCGACCAATTATTTTGATTATGGTTCGATTACAGGAGCGATGAGTCATTCTTATTTATTTTGTGGTTATTCCATTTTATTGTATTTAATTGATAATTATTATAGGACGAAACGAAACCAATGGTTCTATATTTCCTGTGGTTTAATAGGTTTGATGACATTGATCAGACCGACAGAACTGATATCCACTATTTTGTTATTTGCCTGGAATGCAGAATCGATTGCCGAAATTCGGGAAAGGATTTTAAATTGGATGCGTCAGCCGTCGTTTGTGCTGATTGCTATAGGCTTATTTTTCATATTTCCTCTGCTACAATTGATTTATTGGAAATATACTGCTGGGGAATGGATCGTTTATTCATACCAGGAGCAAGGATTTAGTTGGTTACGAGGTCATCATATCTGGCAGGGATTGATGTCTTACCAGGCTGGTTGGTGGATGTATTCGCCCGCCATGGTGATCATTATACCTTCTTTGATTTATTCGGTTGTAAAAAAAGAAAGGCATTTTCTTGCATTTACTTCATTTATAATACTCTCACTTTATTTGACATTTGCCTGGGATGAATGGACCTATGGAGGCAGTCTCGGACAGAGAGCATTGGTGCAGCACTACCCGGTGATGTTATTTCCAATAGTTTATTGGGTAAATTCAATCCTGAATTGGAAGTGGAAATATGTGTTTTATTCTTTTATTCTTTTTTCTGTACTCTATAATTTTTGGATGATCCACCAGGCACACCGGGGAGGATTGTTCAGAGGGATCATGACCAATAAGGCTTATTTCTGGCATACACTCTTTACATTTAAAAAAGATCCGGACAATGAAGTACTATTGGACACGAATGAATTTCCGATAACGTTTGATGATCAGAAAAGTAAGCCGGTTTTGGATACCTTGTATGCTGACAGTATTTCCTGCATTGGACATGACAAGACCTTTATACTGTTTGACGGGAAAATACCTGCCGGTAAACTCAAATTACATGCTCTTGGAAAATGCAGTCAACGTGAATGGGATGTATGGTCCATGAATCAACTGATCATACAATATCTGTCCGGCGACAGACCCGTTAAATCAGTTATGGTGCGCATCAATAGATTTTTAGATAAAGAAAATGAGGCACGACCATTTGATTTGATTACGCAATCGCCCAACAAATCATTTAATCGGTTAAAAATATATCTGTGGAATCCCGGTTATACAGCGAGTGGTATTACTCAATTAAAGCTAAGTGTCTCGAATGAATAGGGCGAAACCAATTTTGGAATATGGACTCATCCTGGTGCTGTGCTTATTCGCTTTTCACCTGATCATCGGATTTGACAAACTGAATCCTACCTATACCCGTTGGTTATTGATACAAGGGTCAGATTATTCTTATCATTATTTAGCGTGGGAATATTTCAGAGATACGCCCTGGTCATGGCCTTTGGGTAGAATCGACGGTTATTGCTATCCAATGCCCAACAGCATTATATATACAGATTCGATTCCTTTATTTGCATTCTTTTTTAAATTGTTCAGGTCCTGGCTTCCGAATGATTTTCAATACATTGGACTGTGGCATGCAGCTTGTTATGTTTTGAATGCATTCTTTGCATTTAAAATTTCGGAAAAATCAGGATTTAATAACTGGATAAAATGGTTGGGATCATTCTTTTTTATCCTGCCGGTGGTTTTAATTGCAAGATTCGGACATGCTGCCCTGTGTGGTCAGTTTACGATCTTATGGGCTTTATATATTTTCTTGAATCGGAACCAATGGTCAGTTTCTTGGTACAAGACTCAGCTTTTTGTTTTATTTGGAATTTCATGTTTGATACATCCCTACCTGGTATTTATGATATTGGGCTTGTGTACCATGGATTTGTATCAATTAAAATACGAATCAAGAATTAACTGGAGCAATTTCTTATTGACATTGCTCGGAATGCTGGCGGAGGGATTTTTAATCTGGTATATATGCGGAGCCTTTATGTTTAAAGGAAATCTCTCCGAGGGTTTGGGAGAGTTTAGTGCTAATCTCAATACATTTATCAACCGATGGGATGTGGGTAGATTGGGACCAAAATTTGAATATTACCTTCCTGGCCAGGGAGAGGGTATTGGATATCTGGGGTTGGGCTTCATCCTTTTATTATTGTTTGTTTTAATCTATTATTTTGTCCAACAAAAAAAGAAAGCGTCACCTAATAATGTTCCTGGTACATGGAATTGGTATGGTATCGCCTGTACCCTCTTTTTTCTGTTTGCTTTATCTCCGAAATGGACGTTGGGCCATTATTTAATTATTGATTGGAGATACAATGATTATATTTCCCGAACCTTTCGAGGTACCGGTCGATTTATCTGGCCTCTTTTTTATTTTATTATTTATTGGACTCTGAGAAAATTAAATGATTTGGATTTTACTAATAATTGGAAAATCGGATTATTAATTGGCGCCCTTTTTTTGCAAGCAATGGATCTTGCTCCAATCTTGAAACGAAGACCATATATTGATCATCCGCCGGAAAATCTTCCCTGGGAGCAACAAATGCGGACAGTTATAAGCCTGGGAGATAAGTTTATAGTCTATCCGCCTTATACGGGAACGATATCTAATTTTATGGACTATATCTATATGGTAGACATGGGACAGCATGCACATAAACCCATTACGACAGGATACGGTGCACGATTTCCCTGGGAGGTAGGACATCGCTTTAGAGATAGTCTTGAAAAATTTAGTGATTATTTTACCCAGAACCCGCACGATGTATTGTGTACCAATAGTGATTCAATAAACATTCATCTCCAACTTATCAAGACCATAGGAGGACGGTCGTATGTGTTTGACCATTATCGGTATTATTTGCCCCCTCCACTTTGCGATCGACCTGAATTAAATAATCTGGACTCCAATTCTTATATCATCAGTTTACATCAACAATCTGTTTTATTGAAAGATTATCTGGAATTAAATAAAGCCAATACAGTTTATGGGGTCTTCCAGCAGGAAGGTACATTTAAACTAAAACCCACCACGAAAGAATATTTAAAAAGTATAGGATGTAAATTGGATTCGATATCCTTTGGAGGAAGTTATGCTTTCACTATTGAGCATGGGAAAATTTCTAAACAATCCTTTTCGAATACTACCGCCGTCAGGGATTCCTCACTGAATGAATATTCAAAAAATCGAAATTTTATCATGTTGTATTCAGGCGGGAATGTCGCCCATGAGAATACCTCTTCCATAAAAATCAATAACCTGGAATTTTCTATGAACCGGCGAGGGATCAATATGGTCGTCGTCGATCAAGAAGGTAAAGTCTTGGACGTAGTGAATTATGATAGTTATGTTTCGGATGAAGTAGTGACTCATAGATGGTAAGCTTTTATCTGTGTGCGAGGATGCTCTTTCTCCGTTGCATGACCTTTTTCCCAAATCCACCGCCACCCGGAGTTTCGATCAAGACCTGATCACCTTGCTCGACATTGAAAGACTGATTACTGTCTATTAAGTTTTTCCTGCCATTCTTTATCAAATATGTTTTACCTGTTTTCCCTGGTTCGCCACCCTCCATACCAAAAGGTAATTCTTTACGATGCTGAGCAAGTATCGTAACCTTCATCGCTGTATTGAATTTAATTTGCCGGATGATGCCGTCACCTCCTTTAAGGCAACCTTTACCTCCGGAATTTTTTCTAATTTCAAATTTTTCGAGTTGGACGGGATATCTGGATTCCAGTTCTTCCGGATCGGTGATTTTAGTATTGGTCATATGTTGATGAATAGCCGATCTGCCATTGGCATTCCGGGTGGCTCCGGCTCCTCCTCCAATGGTTTCATAATAGCTGATACCGTACTCGTTACCAAATAGAAAATTATTCATAGTGCCCTGACTGCACGCTGCGAGCCCAAATGCTTTGATGAATGTGTCCGTCAATCGCTGACTAACTTCTGTATTGCCGCCAACGACCGCAGGATTTCGGGTATCCTCTTTATAAAATCTGGGAGTAATAAAACTCGGTGCTGTTTTGAAAACCACATGCTTCAATAATCCATCGTTGAGCGGAACTTCTTTTGTACAAATCAATCTTAGAACGTAGAGCGTAACACTGTATAAAATGGCATCGTTGGCATTCAGGTTAAAGGGGTGTACTCCTGAAGAACCCCGGAGATCTATATGCATTTTGCCTGAACGCAGCTCGATAGTACAATTGATTTTATGACAGTCGTCGAGATATTCCGTCGCTTGAAAAGATTTACTCTGATTTTCTTTAATGAAAGATGCGATTAAATCAATGCTTTGTTTCAAAATAGCATTCATTTGACGAAGAACGATTTTATATCCATAGTGCGATGTAAGCAATTGTAATTTTTTTTCTCCCGCATTGAGGGATTCAACGGCAGCCTGGATATCGAGGATATTGGATTCTGTATTTCTGCTGGGATATTTACTTTTATTCAGTATTCTGTTTAATTCATCCAAATTTGGTTTATGATTTTTAATTAAATAGGTAGGATGTATTATGACCCCTTCTTCGATCAATGTTCTTGCATCCGGAGGCATAGATCCAGGCACTTTACCTCCGATCTCTGCATGATGTGCTCGGTTAATGACATAACCGATCAAACGATGGTCATGAAACACTCCCTTGAGCAGGGTGATGTCCGGCAGATGTGAGCCACCGTACAAAGGATGGTTGTACAGGATGACATCCCCTTCTTGGACCGGAAATTCTTTGAGGATCTTTCTTGCGGATATGCCCAGGCTGCCTAAATGGACGGGGATGTGCGGCGCGTTGGCGATAAGTCTACCTTTTGGATCCAATATGGCACATGAAAAGTCCAGGCGCTCTTTTACATTCACACTGAATGCACTGTGTCGCAACTGTTCGCCCATTTGTTCTGCAATGGCCATAAATCGATTGGAGAATAATTCCAATTCGATGGATTGGTGCCAGGATCGTTTTTTAGTGAATGCATTGATTCTATTCAGATATAAATCGAGATCTTTTTGGACCACAGCCTGCCAACCCGATTCAATATAGACGGTAGCCTGATGATGGTATACAGTGGCAGGGCCGGAGATGGTATCACCTGTCTTTAACTGATTCCATTCAAAGGATGTTCCGGATAAGGCTGAATGATGGGATTTGGTCGAGATCTTGGTTCTATTGGCTTTTGATGGATAGGAGGTCGCAACTTTCAATACTATTTTTTCGACTTCAATCGAAGTATTTTGCTGGCTACCATATATTTTTTGATAAGTATCCTCAAATCGAGAACGCAAATTCCTTTTGGTATAATTGATTTCCAGCGAAGTGGATTGACCTTTATATCTGAGATAGACAGATTTTTGTATCGTGTATTTTTTCGATTTTATTTCTTTGGTTAGTATGTTCTGAATGGATTGATGAATATTGACCTGGTGTAGAGGCTTGTTGATTTGTTTAAAAATAATTTTTTCTTTCCGGGCATGGCTGACACCGCGGGCACTGAAAATACCTGCCGTCTGCGGTATCAGGATTTTGTCGATACCCAACCTATCTGCCACACCACATGCATGCACGCCGCCCGCTCCACCATAGACTAATAAATTATATTCTGCAGGATTATTCCCACTGCTTACAGATATTTTCTTGATAGCTTCTGCCATTTTTTCATTGGCAATCGTAAGCAATCCAAGCAGAATTTCATTGGCCGTAGCAGTTGAATAAGGGATATCCGCTTTTCCAACCAATGTTTTAAATTTTTCTAAGGCAGCATTTTCATTCACAGGAATACTGAAAGCGGATGGATCCAATCTTCCCAATAGTAAATTGACATCGGTCAAAGTCAAAGGCCCTCCAAAACCATAACAAGCCGGACCTGGATCAGCACCTGCACTGCCTGGACCCACAGTAAACTTTCCATCTTTGTAATCTATGATACTTCCTCCTCCCGCTGCCACGGTCTCGATTTCATATGATTCGCTGACAATATCAAATGATCCGATTTTACTATTAAATCTAAGTGATCCGGATTGATGGATTCTGGCTGTATCGGTAGAGGTACCTCCCATATCAAACGTGATCAGCTTAGGTATATTATATTGATTCGATATTGATTCGGCAGCTTTAATGCCTCCTGCCGGGCCGCTGAATAAACTGTCTTTCGGTTCATACTCATTCGAATTTTTTAGATAACCTGCAGAAGTGATGAAGTTTAGACTTTTACTATCAACATCGATGAGCAATGAATCTTTAAAATTAGTTAATACAGTCGACAGATAGGCATTGCATACCGCTGTTTGAGCTCTCGGCAATAGATGGATACTGGGTAATAATTCTGCAGAAATCGATACA
>CALMKY010000050.1 GCA_937867195.1 uncultured Saprospiraceae bacterium
GGCAGATGGTGGCGGACACTTATCAACGGATCCGCCTTTCTGATGTGGCCGATATTAAATTAGATATTGACGATGCAAAACGAACATCGCGTTTTAATATGGATGGCTCCGTCAGTCTAGGAATCAAAAAACAACGGGGTACAAATTCTGTCGCCGTGGCCCGCGCTGTAAAAGAAAAAAGAAATTAGAAACAATTTGAGATCCTGTTGATGATTCAGCTTATGCCATACCTTCAATAATTCCTGGTATCCTTTGCTGAGGATCTTAGTCCCAAACTTACCCTCCATATCCGCCGGCAATTTTTTAAATGGAATTTGAGCAAATAAAATCCACCACAACCCAACCATTACAAATGCCAATCGGACTGCAAAGCCTGTGTCCCGAATGCCAAACCATTCCTTATTTTGAATGACCACAAGATTGACAATCAATAAAATCACGCTCCCCACATAACCATATGCAAATCCCCGCGCACTGGTCTTATCATAATTATCTTTAGTGGATATGACGGGTAGAAAAGAATTGTAAAAAACAAGACTCGCCGTGAATCCAATGCTGGCAAACATAAAGCCCAATGTGCCGATCCACAAAGTCTCCATTCCTGTAAAAAAAAATAAGCAAAGACAAGCTAATGAACCTATCCAGGTAAATATTCTTAAGAAATACAGTCGTTTTCCACTGTAATCGGCAATACCACTTAAAACCGGAAGGCCCAAGGCTACCAGGATGTAAGCTACTGAAATGATGTATGAAAAATAAGAGCTGTTGGTAAAGGAAGATTTCCCAATATGGATGGTGGAACTGGTCACACTTAAAAAGTATGCAGGAAAAATAGCAGAGGATATCACTAAGGAATAAGAAGAATTGGCCCAATCAAACATGGCCCAACTATTGATCATCTTCTTATCATCTTTGGTTACTTGAGCAAGCATGAAGTCAAAGATAAATAAAGGAAATCTTTCTATCCAGGACTGCATCCTACTTACCTGGAAACTCTCTACTTTTAACTCATGATCATAGCCGTATTGTCTAGAAATCCAAGCCTCTACTCTACTCAGAGCCTGGTGAATGCAGCCCGGAAAAGAAAACACCGTGTCCTCGTACTTGACCCATACTATTGTACTCAAACCATCCAAAAAGGAACACATAGATTATTTTATCATGGAAAGCCTTTGCCAGTCCTGCATGCTATTATACCACGCATCGGTGCCACAGCAACAGAAATAGGTGCTTCCGTCATAGATCAATTCGTATCAGCAGGCACTTATTCCACGACGCGATCCCAATCTCTTTTGCTCGCTCGCAATAAATGGTCATGTAGTCAATACCTGGCCATACACGATATTCCGGTACCAGATGCATGCCTGCATTTTAACAACGAATTAAATGATTTGGTCCTCCGTAAATTCAAATTTCCGGTGATCATTAAATTATTAAAAAGTACGCAAGGAATGGGAGTTGTAAAAGCCAACGACCGACACCAGGCTCAAAGTATACTCGAATCCTTTCAACGATTGGATGAGCAGGTCATTATACAGGAATTTATCCAGGAAGCCAAAGGATCTGATATCAGAATACTGGTCGTCAACAATCAAGTCGTAGGGACTATGAAGCGTCAGTCCAGAGCCGGCGAATTCAGATCCAATTTGCATCAAGGTGCCTCCGCCAAACCTATTAAAATTACCGATGAAGAAGAAAGACTGGCATTGAAGACGGCAAAATGCCTTGGTCTTGAAGTGGCCGGTATTGATATGCTTAGATCGAAACGCGGTCCTTTAATTCTGGAAGTCAATGCTTCGCCCGGACTGGAAGGTATAGAACATGTGATGAAAAAAAGTATCTCTGAAGAAATTATTAAATTGGTCGAACACAGGGTGGGCTGAAAATGGATACAAATCGCAAAATCATTCTCCTTGAAAATGAAGTCATAGAACCTGGTGAAAAAAAACTCATCAAGATTCTGGTGGGCTCACTTCCATCCGGTACCAAAATATATATACACGTATTTATAATTAGATCCATGCATCCGGGACCTTCCATCTTACTGGTGGGAGGAATGCATGGTGATGAAATCAATGGTACTGAAATCGTAAGAAGAATCATCGATCAATATCCGCCTTCTTCTTTAAACAGAGGCACTTTGATTTGTGTCCCTTTATTAAATGTTTTTGGTTTCATCCATTTTATGCGTGAAGTGGCTGAAGGCAAAGATGTCAATCGCAGCTTCCCGGGGAGTTCAAAAGGATCCCTGGCAGCCCGCATAGCCTATGCGTTACAAAAAAAAATATTACCTCTGGCAGATAACCTGATTGATTTTCATACCGGGGGAGACCATCGATATAATTATCCTCAGATAAGATATTCGCCCGACGACGAACATAGTCTAAAATTGGCTAAGTCCTTTTCAGCCCCGTTTTTATTAGTATCCAAACTCCGCAACAATTCATTAAGGCAATTAGCTTCAAAACAAAAAATTCCCAGTATTACTTTTGAAGGCGGAGAAGGATCCCGATTCGATGGATACAGCATAGCCAAAGCGCTGGAAGGTGTTGCACGCGTTTTATTCGATCATAAGATGATTTCTGCATCTTCCCATGTATCCATGGATTCGAAAATGCTCCAACGAAGCAGATGGATTCGGGCCCATGCAAGTGGTATATTTATCTGGTCCCGGTCCAGTGGTGCATGGATAAATAAAGGGGAAATCCTGGGAACCATCTCAGATCCGGATAACTCCAAAAAAGAGTATGTCAGATCAAAAGAAAGTGGGTACATCATCGGGCACAATAACGCCCCTGTAGTGAATACGGGTGATGCCCTGTTTCATGTCGCGAGTTGATTTGTATATTTGAACTATGAGAAGATTTACATGTTTATTCTGTTCACTGTTGACATGGGGTTTTGGGATTATGCTTTCATGTAAGTCTCCTTTAAGTAATGAAACAAGAGTTGTTTCGCCCGGTGACGATTCCCTTCAAATTCTTAAAAACAACGATACTTCCATTCATCAAGAGGAAGATGTACCCTCGATTGAAACCGTTTCAAACCGGGTGGCATGGCAAAAGCCAAGTATTATTTTAGATATTTTTGGTAAAGATCTTATTCATCAGACGATTGCCGATATCGGAGCCGGCCCTACGGGTTATTTTACCTTTTATCTTGCCAGACGCGGTGCGCACGTGATTGCAATTGACATCGACCACGGTGCATTGGCATATATTGAATCCAATAAAGCAAAATACGATACAGCCAATATCAGGCTGATTAAAACCAGGCTTGCCAAACCATCCGATCCGATGCTTGTCAAGGAAGAAGTCGATGGCATTTTAATTGTCAATACGATTGCATTCATTAAAAACAAGTCTGAGTACCTCAAAATGCTCCATAGTAAACTCAAAACGAATGGTAAATTGGTCATTGTAGATTTTAAAATGAAAAACCTGCCTTTGGAAAACGCACCTACAAAAGCACAAAGGGTCTACGATGATGTGTTGGAAACTATTCTAATCCAATCGGGTTATAAAAATGTGGTAGTGAATGATAGGGACCTGGAATATCAATATATCATTACAGCAGAAAAATAATTACAGACCCGTTATTCCGGTCACGGTGGTGTACTTAAATGAAAGTTTTTTATCTGGGTATATATATTTATATGCTGATTGACACATCAACGTAGCTTCGTGAAATCCACATAAAATCAACTTCAATTTTCCGGGATAGGTGTTGATATCTCCGATAGCATAGATACCGGGAACATTTGTGCTGTAATCCATCGTATTGACTTGAATGGCATTCTGATCAAGCAGGAGCCCCCAATCCGCGATGGGCCCCAATTTAGGCGTAAGCCCAAACAATGGTATAAAATAATCTGTATCT
>CALMKY010000051.1 GCA_937867195.1 uncultured Saprospiraceae bacterium
CCGCCGCGAATCGACTTTTGGGGCCTGAACTTTAGAGCAGCCTGGTTTATTGGATTTTACCTGTTTTGCCTCTGAACGCTGGTCCGTTGACGATATTGCCTCGTTCCGGGACGGCGAAACATCGTCACATGTCGCCGAAGCAATGACCGCGATCTATGCGGAGAAGAATCGGGCAGGATTTTGGCAACATCCGGTAAATTCACTATTAACTCACAGGGGATTCACTCATTCGATACTATTCGCTTTCATTGGGAGTCTGGTTTTTGGAAAGATCTTGGCATGGATTTACAATAAAGATCGTATTTCGTGGCAATCGTGGACTAAGCTCATGACGATCGGCCTGTTTAGTCATATTATCATGGATAGCTTTACGAATTACGGTACGGGTTTGCTGGAGCCCTTTAGTCACTACAGGGTATCCTATCCTTTGTTGTTTATAGCAGATCCTGCTTTTACTCTTCCCATGCTGTTAGCTTTTATAATCCTTTGTTTTAAAAGACCGAATCTCGATTTAAAAAATGCTGTCAGTAAATATGCATTGGTCCTGTCGGGAATCTATTTATTTTGGGCATTTACCAATCATATTAAGTTTAGAAATTATTTTTTCAGAGAATTGGCCAATCAACATATATCCAATTCAGATTTTATAATCAATCCTGCACCATTGAATAATATCCTATGGGGAGTCATGGCCAAGACCGATAGCGGTTATTATCATGGGTACCATTCTTTATTTAGTAAGCGGGATGATTCGCATCTGCACTTTATTCCTTCCAATCGCTTCTTAGCTGCACCTTATGTACATCAATCGGAATATAAGCTGTTGGACCGGTTCACTCAGGGTTATTCTGCATTTACCATAAATGATACAGGTCGGGTCATACTGCATGATCTTAGGTTTGCTACTGCCAGCGGTTGGACTGACCAGTTGGGTGATTTCACTTTTTCATATCCATTGATAAAAAATCCTCAAGATACCAATCATTTAATCAAAGTAAATCCATGGCCTACAAAAGGTTTTAAAGCCATGCATGAGTTATGGGAAAGCATTCAGGGGAATTAAGTTTTATTTAAAATCATCAACTTTCACAAAAATCTTTTTCCGAAACCGTTCTCCGGGCAATTTGCTTTGCTAGAACCCTTGGCGAATTGGGGTGTTCCGGTTGAAGCTCCGCCGGTGCCGCAATTGTTTCTTGGCGGCGAGTGGAAGGCGAAAGCCCGCG
>CALMKY010000052.1 GCA_937867195.1 uncultured Saprospiraceae bacterium
TTATCTTTGAATCGCGAGTCTTTTTCTTCCTCGATAATATCAAGGCTTTCTTTATTCAGCTGCAGTTTAACGCGCTTGTTATCGCCTGATAAAAATGGAAAAGCGTCTGCAGCGGAACGACTTCCATTTTGCTGCGAAGATGAATAAAGATATTGGGATTTTGTATCTAGAATACTTTTGCTGATGACGTATTCTTTTTGTTCAACGGGCAAGGATTCAAAGGGAACTTCTTGTGTACAGCCTTGCGCGATCAGAACAGCCGCAAGGATGGTTAGTCCCGTCATTGGACGATTGGTCTTTTTGTGATTTGCTTTTGTCATTTTTCCCCCTTGGAAAATTTAAAAATCATTTTTTAATTCATTAAATCTCATTTTTTAACAGTTTTGTGAAAGAATTTTTCAATGACGAGATGTATAAATGGTAACAATTCCTTTGCCAACAAGGGTTAATTCTGGCTAATTATTGATTAATTAGTGTTAAACCACTGCTATCTTTGTCTCAAGTGCTTAAAGAAATTACCATTTTACTTAAGAAAGATATTAGTCTGGAATGGCGAAGTCGTCAGTCTTTAAGTGCGATCCTGTTATATTTATTTTCTACAATCCTGGTTTTATATTATTCGTTGGTAAGAGTTGAAAAATTCTTATGGACAGGTGTGTTTTGGATTTTGATTATATTTTTGAGTATCAATGCGTTATCCGGATCATTTTCCAAAGACACCCGGGATCGGCACTGGTATTATTATTCCCTGGCTCATCCATTATCTTTTTACTTTGCCAAGCTCGTCTATAATTTCATTTCATTACTTGCTTATACGATGATCAGCCTTTTGCTACTCAATGTTTTTTTCGGATTGCCGGCCATTCATTGGGGATTGTTTTTCATCACGTTGGTAGCTTCTATTCTTGGAATTTCAGCCATTTTTACTTTCATAGCACTATTAAACAATAAGACAGGAGATCAGAGTACTATTATGGCTATACTTTCTACTCCATTGATCTTTCCTATACTTTTGGCTGGCTCCAGATTGGTTATGAATGCACTCTCAATTCTTTCAGAAACATCTTATTATAAAGACTTAATCAGCATCTTATCAGTAGACTTGCTGGCAATATCCTTGTCAATAATTTTATTCCCTATATTGTGGCGCGATTGAAAACAAATCATTCTTTATCCTGGTGGAAATGGGTCGCAATGATCTTAATGGCCTATGTGATCGTGATGGGTTTCACGGTGCCCTTGGGTCAGGGGATCACGAAAGTAAGCCCTGAAATTGCTACCGTCGGAGAAAAACTCACCTACCACATACAAGGTTATAATACCCGATTTAGAAATAATACCGGAATACGGGTCTGGCTTAAGCACGATAATTTTTTATTAGAAAGTACAGCCCAGGATTTTAAGGACGAACAATCTGCTGATGTCCAATTTGAATTTCCACGTTTTGTGGATACAGCCAAAGCTTACGTGGATCTTTCTTTAATCATGGATACTCCGGATGGCCCTGTCGTATTACCATCCGCTGTTAGTTTGAAAAATATTGCAGATAGTTCAGGTAAAGTAAAATTGACCTGGTCTGATCAATTGACTATACACCCACACAAGGAATCCAATTTTAATTATCCTTTTAGGAACATATTTGGTGAAACCATCCGCAATACTTATTTCCATGTGCCGTTATGGTTTGCGATGACATTTCTGTTTATGTTTTCAGTCTATTACAGCATTCGCTATTTAAATAAAAACAATCCCATCGATGACGATAAAGTAGAGTCTTTGGTGAGAGTCGGAACTCTGTTTGGTGTCTTGGGAACACTGACAGGATCCATCTGGGCCAGGTATACATGGGGTTCTTTCTGGAGCTTTGATGTCAAACAAAACATGGCAGCGATAGCCCTTCTGATCTACGGGGGATATTTTTTATTGAGAAGTTCGATTTCTGATCCGGATGCAAAATCCAGGTTAGGGAACATCTTCAATATTTTTGCGTTTGCTATGTTGATACCATTAATTTTTATCATTCCACGTAGGTTTGATTCTCTGCATCCGGGAAATGGAGGAAATCCGGCATTGAGTACGCAGGACCTGGATAATAGTATGAGAATTGTATTTTATCCTGCAGTGATTGCTTATATTCTTATTGGATTCTGGATGGCTGAATTAGTATATCGTTACAGGTTGACGTACAATAAATTAAATAAAATCAATTAATTCTTTTTTATATGTATTCCCCCTATATATTAATGATGTTAGAAGCAGATTTTTTGCGTAGTGTAGGAAAAATTTATACAGTCGCAGTAGTGGCATTGATTATTTGGATCGGCATCTGTTTTTTCCTTATTAGCCTCGATAAAAGATTACGCAAACTAGAGGAGCAAGTAAAATAGAAATAACCTTCCCTACTATATGAATCAAAACAACCAATTGAGCTTTTACGATTCCGTAAGCCGCAACTTTGATAAAGCCGCAGCATTCTCTTCATTACCTAAAGGACTGCTTGCCCAGATCAAAGCATGCAATTCAGTGTTGCACATTAATTTCCCTGTAAAAATTGGTGGAGAATACCAGGTCATTGAGGCCTACAGGGTACAACATAGCCATCATCGTACGCCCACTAAAGGTGGTATCCGATTCAGCCCTGAAGTCGATCAGGAAGAAGTAATGGCACTGGCATCCTTGATGACTTATAAGTGTGCTATTGTGGATGTGCCATTTGGAGGGGCAAAGGGAGGTGTTAAAATTGATCCTCGCAAATTAACAGTTGATGAACTCGAACGTGTTACGCGCCGATATACTATGGAATTAATAAAGAAAAATTTCATTGGACCTGGAATCGATGTACCTGCTCCGGATTATGGTACCGGCAGCCGCGAGATGGCCTGGATTTACGATACGTATATGGCGTTCAAAGGAGGTGATTCAGATGCCATAGCCTGTGTGACGGGCAAACCAGTCCACGTTTTTGGTATCCAGGGTCGTACAGAAGCTACCGGTCGTGGAGTGTTTTACGGGGTCAGAGAATATTGTGAAGATGCGGATGAAATGAAAAGACTTGTATTACCTGTGGGCATTTCCGGAAAGACGATGGTCATACAGGGCATGGGAAATGTAGGCAGTTATTCGGGCACTATCTGCCAACAAGAGGGAGATGTAAAAGTTATTGCTGTTGCAGAATATGAAGGAGCGATTTTTAATGCCAATGGAATTAATATTGCTGAACTTCTTGAATATAGAAAGGCCAATAAAACCATCCTTGGATTTAAAGGTACGACTACATTGTCTAATAAAATGGAGGCATTGGAGCTTGAATGTGATATTTTGGTTCCGGCAGCATTAGAAAATCAAATCACCTATGAAAATGCTCCGCGGGTTAAGGCAAAGATCATCGCTGAAGCTGCCAATGGCCCAGTTACCGCAGATGCAGAAGAGATACTCTTAGCCAAAGGAATTTCCATTATTCCCGATATGTATCTGAATGCCGGAGGTGTCACCGTATCTTATTTTGAATGGTTAAAGAACTTATCTCATATGAGATTCGGAAGGATTGAAAAAAGATTTGACCAAAGAACATATGGAAATCTTGTAACTTTGATCGAGAAAATGACGGGGAAGGCAATTTCTGAAAGAGAAAAAAATGCGATTGTACACGGAGCGGACGAAATTGACCTTGTGAGGTCGGGACTGGAAGAAACCATGATAAATTCTTTGCAGCAGATATTGGATGTGAAAAGACAAAATAAAAATGTACAGAGTTTGAGGACAGCTGCATTCTTATGCGCATTAAACAAGATATCAAGTGATTATGAAAATATGGGCGTATGGCCATAAAAATTTGGTGTTTTGTCTAATATTCAACTAAGCCTTTTTTAAAATAGTTATATAAATTTTTTAATTAATCAAAATGACAGATTACAGATTAGACAAAACAGACTATAAGATCATGAAGATCTTACAAGAGAATTCAAAAATCACCAATCTCGACCTTTCAAAGACCATCGGACTTTCACCCGCTCCGACCTTGGAGCGTGTGAAGAAATTAGAGCAGGCAGGGATCATCGATTCATACCATGCCAAGCTGAATATCAATGCCATGGGTTTGCAAGTTAAGACCTTTGTATTGGTATCCCTGAATTGGAAGCAACCGGATGCTATGGATCGCTTCCTGGAAAAGATCCGTAAAATCGATGAAGTGATCGAAGTGTACATCATCACGGGTGAAGCGGACGCACTTATCAAAATTATCTGCAAAGATATCCCCACCTATGAACACATCTTGTTTAAGAAATTATCTCAGATTGAAGAAATCGAACGACTCAAGTCTATGGTGACACTTTCCACAGCCAAAGAGTCAACGGTGCTTCCGCTTAAATACGATTAGTATGTATGAAGCATACTTCTTTGCTTTGGAGAGTAGCTTCTGAACATCATAATCATATCATTTTTCTGCTGGGGACGATGCACAGTGCTTCCGCCCCGGCAAATTATTATTATGATCGGATCATTCCATACATAGATAGTTGTACATACTTTTTTGCTGAATCTAACCTGGATCATCCCATGTTTCAGGATTCGATGCGCATGGATATACCTTCCTGGATTGGTGTCAGACAATTGCTCACCCAAAAACAATACAACACAGTCAAAAGGATCTTATCCCAAAATACAGATCTGGAATTGGATCAT
Source organism: uncultured Saprospiraceae bacterium (assembly GCA_937867195.1). Lineage (GTDB taxonomy): Bacteria > Bacteroidota > Bacteroidia > Chitinophagales > Saprospiraceae > JADJLQ01. The sequence continues at coordinate 4,684 of CALMKY010000052.1, forward strand.
ATCGGTCATATATCGCCCATGATGCTGACCAGTTTTATCTCGGAACATTTTTTACATGCAGGCGAACGACTACCGCTGGATTTAAATCTGTGGAATTATGCCAAATCAAAAAATAAAATCCTGGATGGAATCGAATCTGCGCAGCGGCAAGCCGAGATTTTTAAAAAAATACCAGTTCAAGTTCAAATAGATCAACTTAAAGATCTGCTGAGCCATCTTTCTAAAAATCGCAGATTAATTTTTAGAATAGCCAATGCATATCGTAACCAGAATTTAAAACTGCTTTATCAGCTTTCTAAAAGAAATATGGGTGGGATCAGATCCATCTTACTGTACGACCGGAATCAAGACATGGTAAATAGAATCAACGAAATTTTCAAATACCTAACGGGACATGCCATGGTCGCGATAGGAGCTGCCCATCTTCCCGGGGAGAAAGGAGTCTTACGATTGTTAAGCAAAGAATATAGAATTCAATCTGTAATCCTGTAATTCTAATTTTGATCTATGCGCTTTTCTTTTTCTTGGTCACCTGTTCTTCTTCGACATCTCCAGTTGCTTTTACCATGTTGATCTGTGATTTGGCCTGGTGGATACTTTCTTTGAGTGCGGTCATGATATCGACGATGGGAGCCTCCTCTTCTTTTACAGAAATGACTTCTTTACCGGCAATCTTTGCTTGTATTATTTCCATCAAAGAATTAAAATACCGGTCTTTTAATTCCAATTGATCAAAGGGCTTTGACATTGTTTCGACCAATACATTGGCAAGTTTTAATTGGGCCTCATCGATTTTATCTGAACCTTCCACGGACGGTACGGATGATATATTGCGTAATTCAGTCGGATATCTGAGCATGTACATCATGAGCCCGGGTCCGGAAGGGGCAATGAGTACGATTTCTTCTTTTTCACGAAGGACCACACGACCGACGGCGAGCCGGTTGGATTGTTCGAGGCAAGCTTTTAATAATCCATATGCTTTGATAGCGACATCGCCATCCGGACCTGCGAAATAAGGAGTATCGAATAGGGCAGGGTGCACTTCTTCTTTATTGACAAATGCTTCTATATCGACGATCTTAGTGCTCTTGAGTTTTACTTTTTCTATATCACTGTTTTCAATAATCACGTATTGATCCGGTGCATATTCATAGCCTTTGAGGATGTCTTCTGACTTGACACTTTCACCGCAGCTTTTGCATTTTTTATCATATCCAATGGGAGAATGATCTTTTTTATGCAATTGCCTGAAACTAACCGTTTGACTGCTTTCAATGGCATTGTATAATCTCACCGGGATGGTGACCAGAGAAAATCGAATATGACCTTTCCAAATAGATCTCATGAAAAAAAATTTAATTAACCTCAAATATTTGCAAAAACTGAGCCAAATCTATGTCATGACTTTCGTAAGTTTATTAAGTAAATAAATGAGTAGGAGAAATTTTATCAAGACGGCATCGATGGTTACAGGGATCGTAAGCCTCAATCGCTATGGACATCCTGAATCCTCGAAAGAATCTAAGCCAAAATCCATCGTTTGTAT
>CALMKY010000053.1 GCA_937867195.1 uncultured Saprospiraceae bacterium
TGCGCCACCGCTGGCCGTAAGCTGGCTGCCGACTTGGGCGGCGGAAGGTTGGCTTAATTCGCTGGCAGTGGCAATTCCCAGCAGCAAGAGGCTGCCAGCGATGACCAACCCGCGCCAAATTAATGCGGACGTGCTTAGCCGTCCGGTGCGCGACCGGAGCAGGGAAAGGGAGTACATCAAATGAGAACACAAATGGCAGACTGACATCAGCAATGGCTCCTTCCACTTGGACGTGGGCAAGGTGCGAACGATTTATAGGATGCTGAATCGGGGTAACGCGGCTCAGGGACGCAAGCCGAGATTGGGGTGTGTAGTTACTCGTAGGATTGAGGTTACGGGGAACTTCTTAACGGTTCCGCCGCACCAGCCAAACAAATTCCGCCAGGCCTTCTTCCCAAGGCGGCAACAGGATTGGCGGGTCTTGAATCGTTGTGAGCACCGAGTACTTGGGGCGTTTCGCGGGCCGGGGATACTCTTCGCTTTTGACCGGATAAACGGGCAGCGTGATGGTGCTGCGGTAGTATAGCTCGCTTGTCAACTCGAACCAGCTCGCGCTGCCTTTCCCGGCCAAATGATAGACGCCGTAGGCATCCGTCAAAATTAATTGGGCTAGCGCCTGCGCCAGATGCGGCGCATAGGTCGGCGAACCGAACTGATCATCCAGCGACAACAGGTTGTGAAGCAGAGTCGTTCCGCTTCGCCAAAAACCGATGATGAAAATCATATTGGCGAATAACAAAAACTATTGGCGGGTCAAATAAACCCAAAAAACTCAAACATCCTGCTACTGTCTTTCCAGCACCTGTACCTCACCTATAATCCCGGACTCCACTAATTTGGAATTCGCCTGATAAAAAGGAATTGTAGTAAATGTCGTTTTGCTTTTCACTCCCGGCTGAGCATCGCCGATTAGCCTGTTAATCCATAAATTGGTCACCTTTATTTTGATATCATTATTTCCAAGCCTAAGGGCTTTGGTAATATCAAGCTGATAAGGTTTTTTCCAAATGGTGCCCGCGTTCTTGTTGTTGATAAAGACCTCCGCAATCTGATACAGTTGATCCAGTTGAAGAATGTATTTTGACCCGGCATGAATGGATGGGATCTTAAATTTATTTTGATACTCCGCTGTACCGGAAAAGTATTGAATCTCCTCGTCATTGCTTGCCGACCAAGAAGTCAGGTGATCCGAATCAAGCTTTTTATTATTTCCAAAATCAATTGTCCAATGGGAATTCACCGCAGTTACGACGGATGTTGTGGGCTTGCGGATCGTCCATGACTTGTTCAATGCCTTATCTTTAAAGACTATAAAAAATGATTCCCAACTTTCGAAGTGCAGGGGAATAACAGTCGTTCCATTTTTTATCTCATAAGAGACGGGTTCGCTGGTTCCTGTTTCTGCATTCCATTTCATTGGAATTTTACCGTCAACTCTAAATTGAATCGTCGCGTCTGTCGGATCGTTGCTTCGATTATCAAGCCAATAGATTTCTGTTGATGTGCCGGCATGGAGCGTCCTATGCCTGAATAAAATGGTATGATCGGTGCCATGCACCTGAACATCCGGAATCAGATTCAATGCTTCAAAGCTAGTGACATTTTTATGAGACCATATTTCATTGGCTATGGATTCAAATTCATTCTGATTTTCCAATAAAGTCGGTGAATACAAGGGTTTATCACCAATTAATTTTATTCCTGATTGGACCAGGGATTTGATTTTTTTCAATACAGGTAGCGTCATATACTTTGCAGTAGGATGGAGCATCAAAACGTGGTAGACATTGCCACTGGGTGCTGCCAGCTTACCGTTTTTAGCCTGAATCGCATTGATCAAAGCCGAAGAATTTACAAAGTCAAATTCCAGTCCCTTCGGAATACCGGGCAATGATTCACGGGTAATCCAAGTGATATTGGTATTCTCCGGATAATAACAAAGGACATCTGCTATATTTTTTCCCTGTTGTAACATATAAGAACTTCGAGACAGATAGCTGATCCATGCTTTGGCACCTGCACCGGACCATGTTTCATGGCGTGTAAAATATTGGCCAAACGGGCCGAGAGAAAATCCCGGTTTCTTATCATCCAGAGGCTGGTGTACAGAAGTATGAATTACAAATCGATTGAGTCCCGATGCCATTTCAAGATCTGCCGTACGTTTTAATCTCTCGGGATGCCAACTAAACGCATTTTGAATTGATGTCAATGATTCGGCGGCAACAAATGGTTTGCCATAAATATTGGCTACTGAAGCTGATTCCCTGATATCTCCTTCGCTGCGCACCTCTTCATTAGCGCCACCTGCCAGTGAACCCGGAGTCCACATAGCCGCCATCGGTATATCTGCATTCTTTTTTACATCCATACCGTCGGCCATATAAATACGGCGGTCTTCATGAGATTCGGTATATCGTTTCATACCCCGCTTACGTAATTCATCACCGATTACATCGTAATGATTCTCTGCAATCAACTCGCCAATGGTCTTTCTGAAATCCCATAAGAATTTTTCACTTGCAGTGGCATTATCAACAATCCTACCGGTCAAAACAGGCAACCATACATGAATATCATAACCTCTGCGTTTTAAAAACTCACTTGCGAATAACCGAGTCCAGGTCATATGACCCGCTTCATAACTGTCCAGGACCATGTATTGCAGTCCTTTAGCACCCATCATTCCTCCCGTGGCTTGTTTATACATATCCAGGTAGGTATTGATATACTTTTTTACAGCTTCTTTATCGAGTTTGTCGACTTCCAGACCCGTCGCCTCGGGTGAGGCAGGATGATTTTCTCTACCTGTACACGAATATCCAAATCGAATGATCTGCCATTGACCCGGCGGAACCTGCCATTCCAATGTGCCATCAGATTTCATTTTTGATGTGATATCGATGATATCTTTTGGGTTGATTGCATCCGCACCGGAGGAAATATAACTGGTATTATCTTCTTTCCAAGGTGTAAACGCAGCTTTATCCTCTATTTGATCGACTCTATCCGTATTATATAATAAGAATTCTGAGATATTGATTCCTTCTGATTTTTCACCGACCGGGTTACCTCCAAACATAGCCGCAAATGGATTGATCGGAGGAGGTAAGGTCTTCACTGCGAGGCGCCAAAATTTTGCTTTGGCAGGGGTAAATGAAATTGTATTGAAAGGATTGTTACTACCTGTGAATTTTGCTATTTCTTTAAAATTAATTCCATCGTCACTTATTTTTAAAGATCGATTTAAAATGACTCCATTAAAATCTGATAATGCATTGGTCATTGCTCCAGCCAGGGATACTGCTTTAAATGTCCTTGCTGTATCAAATTCGTACTGGATCCACATATCTTCATTGACCGCCATGGGGGGTAAGAATGAGGCGTGCATCAAATCACCGTCTGTCAGTGAATCTAAATAAAACTTTCCACCGCTTGAGGATACCCTGGGCTGATAAAATTGAACCGGCCGGTCGGCATTTGTGTTTTTAAAAGCGATGACACATTCATCCTGAAAATAACCTAGTGGCTTTGTGGCAGAACCATTTGAAAATAGAGTTGAAGGTGTAACAGCATTTTGAAATTTCCCAAATGCATCCGAAGGTTGTGGTAATTTTAGGCTTACTTTCATATCTCCATATACGGTGGTCTCAGTCCACACGTATTTTTTCATTGCATCTTTCGGCTCAACCCAAGGTCCACCGGTCACGCTCCATCCGGGCGAACCCGCGATGGTCAGTTCCAGTCCTTTTTTATCAGCATACTGTGTTGCAAATTTGAAAGCATCCTTCCATTCGGGAGTCATGAAAACCAATTTTTTCGGCACCACAACGGGTGTAAAAAGATTTGCATCAAAATTGTGCATGCCGCCAATGCCGGTAGCCGACATCCAGTCTAAATCTTTTTTAATTCCATCTTTTGTGATATTGCCATTCATCCAATGCCACCAAACCCGTGGTTTTGCAGAAGCAGGTGGATGCATAAATTGAAGTAATGACTGGCTTTGTAGATTAACTGAAATCTGAAAAATCAAGAAGAATGCAAAACTCCTGGGAAACATATTTATAAAATTTAGAACCGAAAAATAAAAAAAATTGAAGGCACCACTGTCTGGATGCCATCAATTATCAGATATGATAAAAAAAAGTTTAACCAATCAAAAGTAAATACATCGTATTTTCTAATATTTTCATTTTGAAATGATTCATTTACAATATCAATCCTAAGCACTTTTTATCGTCAAATTTAAGATTACGGATGAATAATATTTCCACAATGCATCCTCATTTCAAAGTTTTAGGGCAGGATGGTAACTGCAAAACATCCCGTGAGTTGCAATAAACGGATTGTGTTTTCACAGGGAATCATTAATTATTTGCAATGTCACAGCGCATCAGTCCCGGTCGTGGATGGTACCCAACCTATACTTTAATGATTTGCCATCCCGATGTGAAAACTCAGCCCTGATTTCCGCTGCGATTGATAAAGCAATCTCTTCAGGGGTCAATGCGCCGATGTCTAAACCTACGGGTGCATGAATGCGTTGAGAATCCGCTTCTGAAAACTGAATGCCTTCATTTTGTAATTCATGAATGATCCGATCTGCTCTCTTCCTGGGTCCCAGCAGACCGATGAAGGTAGCTTGAGTATTCATCACTTTGGGCAGGTTGTATTTATCTGTCTTCAAATCATGGCTCATCAATAAAATAGCTGTATGGTGATCTATAATAATATTACCGAAATTTTCAGGTGATTCTACCGCATCCGCCAATTTATAAATTGTCGGAAGTACTTTATATGGATTTGCTACCACGGTCGATTTCCAGCCCAGTTCTTTCAATAATCCGGTCAACGGTAAAATATCGTACTGGTGACCCATCATGACTACGTGAATTTCAGGATGCAGTAATTCGATGAAGATCTCTATAAAGGTATGATCGGGTAAATCAAAACTGTGCGGTGCTGATTTTCCTTTTGCAATTTGCTCATTTACTTTTTCTGAAAGAGCCTCGATCAATCGAAGGTCATGCAAAAACGATACATCGTTTACATCTCGATACCGGATCATCTTTCCCAATAAAGGTTGATATGAGGTTTGATCTGTCTTGATGATACTGAGTAAGACATGGGTCTGACGGTTTTCCAGCATGCATTGTTCAAGTATCTCGACAGGATTATTTACATCGTGTTTGGTCAACGGGGTAAATAATACTTCGATCACACCCTGGCATCCTAAACCAACTCCGATTTGATGCTTATCGTCTTCCGTCGTATCGTAGGTAACAATACTACTTGCACCGTGCGCAATGGCCAGCCGGGCCCTTTTCAATGCATCTCCTTCCAGGCAGCCTCCTGAAATGCCACCGCTCCAAATTCCATCATCCAGTACCAGCATACGGGCCCCTGTACGACGATAAGAGGATCCTTCTGCACGAACGACAGTGGCCAGGGCCGCTTTGGTTTTATTTAAATCCAACGATTGATATATACCGATAATTTTTTTGATTTCCTTCATGTCGATTCATTCTGATTACATGCCTTTTCCGGCCGGAGCAGGGTGGTCCATATACTTTTGAGGATCTTTTTCGAAGGATATTTTACATCCATCGCAACAGAAATATATTTTTTCATTTTTGTACTCGATGATATGCTTTGGATTGGTCTTACTGACCGGAATACCACATACGGGATTAATATAATATTCAACTTTTGAAGGATCTTCCTTTACCGGACCGGAAAAATTGATTGGATGCCGGCCGTTATTTTGGAACTCTACGATTCCAGCCAGTATACTGATCGCCACTTCTTCAGGTCTTTTTGCTTGTATATCAATGCCTGCAGGAGATTGAATGGAGTCTAATTGGTTGTCGGTGATCCCGATGGATTTTAAATAAGACCAGACAGCTTCTCTTTTCTTTCGGGATGCCACAAAACCTAAATAATAATGGTCTATTGATAACGCTTGTGTAAGGGCTTCTTCATCATCTTCGCCCTGGGTGCATACGACAATATTGGATAATGCATGAATAGATGAATCTTTTAAATACATTCTGGTGATTAATTCATCCGGTTTTTCAAACATGGATGGTTTGGCATCGGTGGCGACTACGGTCACCCGATAACCAGCGGCTTTGCTTATGCGGACGATGGCTTTAGCAATCTCTGTTTTGCCGACGACCACAATATGCTTTAAAGGAATGATGGGCTCAATGAAAACATCGATCGATCCTTCACTATGACAAGTCATTTTGTATTCTTTTATATTTTCACTAGTAAACTGAAATGGGTTTTGTCCTATTTTAACCAATCTTCCCTTGCCTGTATTCATGGCTTCTAACGATTCTCTCAGGATAATTCCTTTTACACAGCCACCGCCAATCCATCCTGTTATTTCTCCGGAAACCGTGATGACTGCTTTATCTCCAATCTTACCTGAGCTCGGAATCTCCCGGCCAATGACAGTGGCCAGCACAAATATTTCATTTCGCTTTCTGAGCTCATTTATTTTAGCAATATACTGGTCAAACATTGAATAAAATATTTTCTAATTCTATCATACTTTGAATATTGTGGGCGCTTCGGAATTCATGTATGGAAGGTAAGGCTATTTTCATTCCTCCGGCGGAAGGTTCGTATCCTGCACTTCCTTTCAGCGGATTTAACCAGATCAATTTTTTAGTCCTGGAATTCAATTTCCTCATTTGATGATCCAACTGACTAAGTTCTCCGGTTTCCAAACCATCGCTTAAAATGAGAATCACGGGAGAACCA
>CALMKY010000054.1 GCA_937867195.1 uncultured Saprospiraceae bacterium
CGACAATAAATTATGATGTTGCTGGCTGGAAAAATGATCAAGTAATTCTTCTTCTTCTGCGTCATAAACACAGGTAATGACCGGTTTCCCATGATCATATCGCATGGATTTATAGTCATACAATTTACCCCTGTATTCAAATTCATGCTGATTGGATTTCCAGTGCAGTTGTTGGATATCCTCTACCAATAAAACAGTTTCTTCTTGATATTCTGATTCCGCCCAGACTTCAAGATGATGTGCGACCAGGCTGTAACTAAAATAAATACCCGGCAATAATGAGTGTGCACATAATGCAAGTATGATGGATATACTGGTGAGGAGTTTACTCATTTTTCGATTTGATATGGTCTATCCATTTGACTTTCAAAGATACACTGATGTTACGGCCCATGTTTAATATTCCATAATTTTTAAATCGAGACAAATGATCATAATAGGCCGTATTGGTCAGGTTATTACAAGTAAGCCCGAGATTGTATTCCCTGTTTCTTTTTTGGAAGCTTCCTGAAATACCGACGTTGATCAAAGTATAGGCCGGGGTAGTTTTTTCATTAGTATATACCCGATGCTGATCAGAGTAAATGTCAGCATCTATATAGGCATGCAAATAGTGATGCTCCCGATCTTTGAAAGTCTTTTCAAGCTTAGGAGAGACTTTATGTGCCGGAATAAAGGGAGTATACTGACCATCGGCAGTTTTGCTATTCATTCCTGAATATTCAACACCGGCATAAAAATGATTTTTTGTAGAATATTTAAACTGAATTTCTGCTCCAACTTGTTTTGCATTTTGTTGCTTAAACCGATAAACCGGAAATCCAAACCATTCTTCTTTGGTCGGTGCGAGATAGACATAATCAGCATAAAGATTTAAAAAAGGTGTACATGAAAAACTCCAATGCGCATCCGTAAAAGATATACCGGCGTTGAAGGCAACGCTCCTTTCATTCTTCAAACCCGGATTGCCGATCTCATAAGTAAACACACCTTCATGTAATCCGTTGGACGAGAGCTCCGCTAAATTAGGTATGCGCACACCGGATGCTACATTCATTTTTAAATTCCAGTTTACATTGGGATTGTAGGTAATGCCTGAAAGGTAATTAATATAAGGACTGAATTTATTAAACGGGTGTACTTCTTTCTCCGGACCATTGACGGTAGCCGTAAAATACGTTTTGATCCATTTCTCCCCTACCCCCAGGCTATTTTCCCAAATCAAATCTTGATTGATCCAATACTCATTGAAGACAGAAAGATTTGCTTCCTGCATCCTGGCATCCGGTATGATTTTTCTTGGACCATAGTTCGTATTATCTTCAAAGGAACCGAGATGGGTCAGGATCCATTTGCTGTGTTCCTCATGGTTGATTTCATATTTTAGTAAATACTGAGCGGTCAAAAGATGCATGTCCAACGAAATAGCACCGCTGCCTTCATTTTCCAGGCGCCGATTGGACTGCAAACCGATATTAAATTTCAATAAATTTCCGGAGTGCTTGATCCATTTATTTTCAGAATTGAAAGTATTCAGCAAGACCATATGGGCCGGATTTACATCGAGCCGCCGATTCCATCTACCATCTTCCTTCACAAAATCATAAATATCATTGAATATAAACCCTGCTTTGTTAAACGAACTGGAAAAGTTATTTTCAGAAATCCAATTCTTCTTTTGAAATCCGTATCCGTATTTAAAATAATAAGCCTGGAATCGACTGTTGAGCACGCGTTGATGATTGCCATCAGAATAATCCGCATGACTATCGACGCCAGCCCGTATCCTCCACCAATGACCACCCACATTTTTTTTAATCCCGTATTGTGTATAGACGCCCAATGTATTTGAATGAAAACGCACAGACAGATCTTGTTCTTTGGTATTTTCTTTTGCTTTAGATTCATCAATAATATTGATGATACCACCCAAAGCCTCACTACCATATAATGCACCAAGCGGTCCCTTGATCAACTCAATCCTCGATAATCCCAGGTCC
>CALMKY010000055.1 GCA_937867195.1 uncultured Saprospiraceae bacterium
CAAAATGAATAGTAAAAAGCTGAAGGAATCAGGTGTTTATATCAAAAATTAAAAAAACCGCAAAGCAACTTAAAATAAACTACGGTGGTGTAGACTAAAACTTAGTCAAGCACTACTTGATGATTTTTCCGCTTTTCATTACCCAATTGACCTTCGTTAAAGCTATCATATCCTTGTCAGGCATTCCGTTCACAGCAATCATATCGGCTTTAAAACCAATATTTATTTTCCCTCTGTCTTGTAAATGAAATGCATTGGCATTAACGGAGGTTACCGATCTCAATACGTTGATTGGATCCATTCCATATTCATTCATCAATACTAATTCCTTTGCATTATCACCATGCGTAAAAACTCCAACATCTCCTCCTGCCAGCATCGTCACACCTGACAGAATAGCCGCTCTAAATGCATTATGCTTTTGCTTCAAATTAGCAGGTAATGAATCGATGCCTTTGCGCCAACCCCGGTAACTTGCGATGGATTCAGAGGCAGCCAATGTAGGGCAATAAGCGACCTGGTTATTTTTCATCAATGTAAAAATTTCGAGATCCCCTTCATCACCATGCTCGATGGTCTGCACGCCTCCCAAGGTGGCTCTTCTCATGCCTTCCCTTGTAGATGCATGGGCCACGACCGGTATATTGGCAGTCGAAGCTGTTTCCACGACTGTTTTTATTTCATCTATAGTAAAGGTAGGTCTCGCTGCATCTGTATTTCCATATCGATAATCTGCGTAAATTTTAATGATATCGACTCCGTGACCGATTTGATCCCGCACGACTTTCGTTAGCTGATCCCCATCGGCTTCTTCTGCACCCTGAGGTAATTTGTATGCAAGGGATTTGGGAGCATAACTGGTGGTCGCTACGATGGCTCTGCCGGCACATAACAGGTCAGGTGCTATGATCAATTTCTTTTTAATGGCGGCCTTCATACCAATATCTGCATACTCTGCGCCTTCAGTACCCAGGTCACGAAGAGTGGTAAATCCTGCTTTCAGACTCGCTTGTAAATGATTGTAGGCCCGAACCACTCGCTCTGCCTGCGATTCGAACAGCACTTGCTCGGTCCAGGCAGTCTCATTATAGGGATGCAATAAAATATGACTATGACCTTCAATCATTCCGGGCATCAAGGTTTGTCCTTTCAGGTAAATGATGGAGTCATGTAATTCTCTTTTTAAATTTAAACCGAGTTCAACAATCTTATCAGCTTTAACCCTCACTTGCATTCTTTCCATTATGGATTCACCATCAAATACACGATCCGGAATTAAAATGATGGATTGCCCTATACCGGGCTGAATAAAAAATATGGTAAGCAGGCAACTGAATAACCGCATGAATCAAATATACACCGAAAAATAAATAATTATTTTTACCGGTATGAAATGGATCAGCATCGTCCTGATGGTATTGTGTATTGATCATCAAATCATCGGTCAATCTTGGCAACAACAAGTAGATTATACGATGGATGTAAAACTCGATGATGTACATCATAAACTGATGGCAAGTCAGACCATTCAATATCATAACCATTCGGATCATGCAATAGCGGATATCAAAATCCATCTTTGGATGAATGCTTTTAAAGCGAAGAAATCTGCATTTTCGACTCAACTGTATGATCTGGGAATAAATTCTAAACTGATTTTATCTAAAGACGAGGAAGGCGGTTACGAGAAAATTTCGGTGCGACAAAACGATGTAGCTTTAGAAATTCAATACGAAACCGAATCGCAAGAAATTGCCAATATTCATCTTTCAAAGCCGATTGGTCCTCATCGCGTAGATTCATTAAATCTAACTTGGGAACTTAAGCTTCCAAAAAACATTTCCCGCGGTGGTCATCTGGGTCAGGCTTATCAATTGACGCAATGGTATCCTAAGGTCGCTTTATTGGATACAAACGGTTGGCATACGATGTCCTATTTAGAATTTGGAGAGTTCTTCAATGAATTTGGAAATTATAGGGTCAACATCACTTTACCTAAAAATTACAAACTTGGTGCCACGGGTGTTTTGTTGAATGAAGATGAAAAAAACTGGCTGATCAATCAATCCGACACCCAGCATCTTCAAAATATCATCACAGATATTTCGTATCCTCCTTCCAGTCATGAATGGAAAACCGTCAGCTATGAGGCAACGAGGGTAATCGATTTTGCCTGGTTTGCAGATAAAAGGTTTTTAATACAATACGCACGAACCAAGAAATCACATCAAGACTCCATTGATCTCTGGGCATTTTATTATAAGAGAAAATATTCCAATTGGGATAAAAGCATTGATTACATGGATAAAGCATTGCTGTTCATGGAGTCGAACGCCGGAGATTATCCGTATGAACAAATCACTGCGGTCGAATGTCTTCGCGACGGGTCCGAAGCTATGGAATATCCTATGATTACGTTGATCGATCGATCCTATCAGTCATCCGATGATCTCGAAAAAGTGATCCTACATGAAATAGCACATAATTGGTTTCAAGCAGTGCTTGCTAATAATGAGCGTGAGGAGGCCTGGCTGGATGAAGGGCTTGTCAGTTTTTATGAACAAAAATATAAAGGCAGAAAATCATTTTCGATCCTGGATCGTGCCCCTTACAATTTAAAAAGTGATTATACAGATGTACCGGATTTCAATTGGTATGTGCAGGCCGCCGATCAGAATGATCTAAGCAGTGCAGACGATATAAAAAAATATTCGCTGACAGGATACCTATCGTCTGTCTATGAAAAACCGGCTAAAGGTTTGTTCATGGTCGAAAAAACATTGGGTAAGGATGCATTTAAAAATATGATGCACGGGTATTTTGAAAAGTACAGGTTCAAACATCCATCAGGAAAAGATTTTGCATCGTTTTTACAAGGTCATGGTATTCCCTGGTATGATTCATTATATATTCTTACTAATGGTACAGTAGATGTAAAATTAACCCATGCGAATGGCACCATCAGCATTCAAAACGACAACCATCTGACGGTACCCGTAGAGATTGCCGGATTTAATAAAAATCAAAAGGAATTTAGTTCTGTGATGATATTGGATCCCTTCCAATCCAAGAAAATAAATATTGCAAATAGTTTTGATTATATACTGGCCGATCCTGATTTTTTATTACCGGAGACCGATCGGAAAAACAATCTGGTTCGACTCAAGTCAAATGGCCTGACACCCAAAAAAACCAGAGTTTCAATTTTGCCGGGCCTGGGATCTTCGGTCACGGGGACAGTCTATATTCACCCAACGCTGGTTTACAATCATCATGACGGAGCCATTGCAGGAATAACACTGCATAATATCGATTTACCGAAGAAAGATTTACAGTATGGTATCCAGTATGGTTATGGTTTTCACTCCAAAAAACCCGTGTTACTCGGCGGAGCACAATATTCGATTTATACAAAATCAGCTGCCATGGATCGAATGGATCTTAATCTCGAGCTAAGAAATTTCAGTACGGAGAAATTAGAAAACACGGATTTGACTTATCGATATTTTAAGATTGCCCCTTCGATCAAAGCACGATTCAAATCCAATACTCAGCAAGGGGCGCAATCGTTTTTATCCTATCGCTGGATCCATATCGACCGGAAAGATTTGGCCCTCGACGCCAACGATGCACCCCTGATTCCTTCCCACTATCAGCATCACAGGTATAATATTCATGAGATAAAGTACACAAGAACCAATCACAAAACTCTTGCTCCATTTGATTTGACAGTTATGAACGAATGGATAGAAAATCACCCTAAGGTTTCCCTGGATTTCATTAAGCGAATACCTTATTCCTTCATCCCCGGAAAATTTGCGGAAATCCATTTGTTCGGAGGCGTTTACGATGCACCTGCAATATCAACCGTACAACCTTATTTTACAATCAATGGGCTTAATCTGAACCAGTATGATTATAAATTTGATGAATTCTTTTTAGGAAGAAATGTATCTGGCAATACTACTTTTGCTCAGCAGATTTTCTCAAAAGACGCCGGTATCAACTCAAGAGTACTGCTAAAAGACCATTTTAATTCAATGGTGTCGTGCAGTATAAAATCAGGTATCCCGGGGCCTTTCCCGATTTACCCATATGCTCAATTAGCTTTTGCAGGAAACAAATCATTTTATACAACCGGTGCATCCATTGCCATTGTCAAAGACATCCTGGAACTCAATTTTCCGTTTTATGAAAGTAAAAATATCAGACAATCCTACAAGGATTCGGGTATTACCCAATATGTTAGAAAATGTACTTTCCTTCTAAATTTTAAAGGATTGAATCCAATGAAATGGATCGATCGGGTCAGCAGATGATAGGTTAATTACAGTTACAACAGAGTTATAAAAAAAAGTACCGGCAAATACTTTCATTTAAAAATAAAACCTTTAAATTTGCATCCCTATTATAAGCGGAAGTAGCTCAGTTGGTAGAGCACAACCTTGCCAAGGTTGGGGTCGCGAGTTCGAGTCTCGTTTCCCGCTCCAGTTTCAGAGAGGGAAAGCAATCAGCTTTCCCTTTTTAATTCCGGCCGACAGGCAGGGATAGAGAATACGGCGCGTTAGCAAAGCGGTTATGCACCGGATTGCAAATCCGTGTAGGTCGGTTCGACTCCGGCACGCGCCTCCATTCTGTACTCTCCAGCACCTGCCCGGGTGGTGAAATTGGTAGACACAAGGGACTTAAAATCCCTCGGCCTTACGGCTGTACCGGTTCGATTCCGGTCCCGGGCACCATCAACCCCTCCGCTACCTTCCGCAGACTTCCACAAAACCCATATGCAGCAACGCTTTTGGCCGTTTCTCTATCCGAGCCAGTCCGCATCATTCCATTGCAAGCCGGATAATTTTGGGGGTACATTTGGGGGTATGATCTGATTCGGTAAACGAGATACCCCCAAATGCCGCTAACCGACCTTGCTGTAAAGAATGCAGAGCCACGTGATAAGGCTTACAAGCTGAGTGATTCACAGGGGCTGTTTTTGCTGGTGAACTCCAACGGCGCCAAATACTGGCGCCTGAAGTACCGATTTGCCGGCAAGGAAAAGCTGCTAGCCCTCGGGGTTTATTGTGGACCGACCACATACAGCGCCAGCGGCAAGCCAGAAGCGCCCAAGGTGCAAATGCGCTTGGCTGATGCGCGAGCCGCACGCGATACGGCACGCGACCAGATCAAAGCCGGTATTGACCCCAGCGAAGCCAAGCGCCAAGACGAACAAGCAAGACGACATGCGGCGGCCAATAGCCTGGAAGCGGTAGCGCAAGAATGGCACACCAACAGCCGGGCGAAATGGTCGCCCGACCATGCTGATAGAGTCTGGAAACGCATTGCTGACGATGTGTTACCAACAATCGGCCGCATGGCAATTGAATCAATCAAAGCCAGGGATTTGCTGCAGGTGTTGCGCAACGTTGAAAAGCGCGGCGCCTTGGATGTGGCGGGAAGAATACGCCAGCACCTGAACGGCATCATGCGCTATGCGGTGCAGACCGAGCCGGCACGCGGCCAGGGCCAGGAGGCCCGTCAGCGCCAGGAGGGTGTGGCGCACGATCATCGGAATCATCCTTGTCAGCCGAGCGGCCCTGAAACGGCCGCTCCCTCGGCATCAAGATGCGCCCGGGCCCCACATCTTTCCAATCGATAACCGGCATATCGACTATCGATGGCATCGATCCATGCCGGCCCGGCCCGAAATCCATGTCCTCCGTCCAGGCGGCCGCGGGTTCCTGCAAGCTTCCGCCTTGCCGATGCTCCCGAGATCGCCGATGGGTGGCGCCGGCCGGTCCGTCCGCCGGCCGGCCGGACCGGAGAGCTGCGATGGCGCAGGGGAATGTCGCGGAGCTGATCGTCGAGACCCTGGCCCAGGCCGGGGTGCGGCGGATCTTCGGCGTGGTGGGCGACAGCCTGAACGGCCTCACGGAGGCCCTGCGCCGCAACGACGCCATCGCCTGGGTCCATGTCCGGCACGAGGAGGTGGCGGCCTTCGCCGCCGCCGGCGAATCGCAGCTCACCGGTGCGCTCGCCGTCTGCGCCGGCTCCTGCGGGCCGGGCAACCTGCACCTGATCAACGGCCTGTTCGACGCGCAGCGCACCCGCACGCCGGTGCTGGCGATCGCGGCCCAGATCCCCTCGGCCGAGATCGGCGGCGGCTATTTCCAGGAGACCCATCCGCAGAACCTGTTCCGCGAGTGCAGCGTCTATTGCGAGCTGGTCGCGGAGCCGCAGCAGATGCCCTATGTGCCGGAGAATGCGATCCGCGCCGCCGTCGGGCTGCCTGGTGTCACCGTGATCGTCCTGCCGGGTGACGTGGCGCTGCGCCCGGCGCCCGA
>CALMKY010000056.1 GCA_937867195.1 uncultured Saprospiraceae bacterium
AGGCGCCTGGTGACAAACCGGAAATAGTGCCTCCGTCCAGTATGCTATGACCTCCTGCAGATAATGTAACATGTCCGTGTGTGCTGGTTGCACTTACTGAAATCGTCCCATCCTGAGCGCCATAAACACTGACCCCGGTCGTGGAGATAGCCCCAAAAGTTATATTGCAATCTAAACCATCATCCAGCGTGATGGTATCGACTCTATAACAATGGTTGGGATCCGAACCATACTGAGATATATAGTAGGTACCTTCCGCGAGGTTATACGTCGTGAGGTTGTTAAAACCACTGTTGATATTCGCATTGCTGTTATTGACAAAAATGCGTACATCTTCATTTGATCCTGATACCGAACCGATCACGGATATAGAACCATCGGAATGATTTGCCGAAGGATTGGTAAAAGAAATATGTGATGTAAATTGGCAATTGGGAGTATTGATATTGGCATACTCTATATTCCGGCAAGTGCCATCGATGATGCAGACATGATAACTGCCTGCCGGCAAGCCGGTAAATGTGCCTGAACCAAAAATAGTATCACCGGCCATAGACCATTTGGATCTGAAACCAGAGGCATTTGAATTGATGTTGAATATTTCTGGCTGGCAATTCCCATTGAGGATTGCAATTGATCCTGCTGATCCTCCCGTGATGTTTACATGTATCGTGCCGTCCGTACCATGGTATGTGGTTGCATCTGTATGCGTAAGGTTACCCTGAAGATTGTTACAATCTACCACATTATTAATATGTAAAGTACTTGTATTATCACATACTACCGTGACATCTACTAGTCCAAATAAATCGTCTATGATTACTTCTGCAGAATAAACAGTATAATCTCCAGGAGCAAGGTTCATGGCTGTGTGTGCATTTTGAAAATAGCTACTGTCAATGACTGACCCGGATTGGTTTTTAATCAACGAGAATATTGTAAAAGTAGAATTTGTAGAAATACTTATTTTACCCCCTGAGCCATTGATTGCCGGTGTGGTGCTCAGGCTGGGATGATAATTGCAGGGACCATCCGGGATAAGGGTATCTATAAAATATTGGCAGCCTCCTTCATCGAAAATTTCGAAATTGTATAGTTTGTTGCCGGATAACAGGCCATAGGTAGCAGGTACCGGTTGGACGTGTGAAAGACTTAAAAATTCAGGGATACCCACCTTGGTCATGCCAATTCCACCGGTCGCATTTATAGTTATTGCTCCATCCTGATAAGATTTGTAGGATGGAGGGATTATTGTTACAGTAGGCTGTAAATTACAGTTGCCACCGGTAATTTCAAAAGATACAAATTGAGAACATAACAAAGTATCATGTACTTCTAATAAGTAAGAACCTTTTTTTAGATTCTGAAACGTATGATTTGCATCATATGTGCTGTCGATCAAAACAGATCCTTGTAAAAAGTTATTTGTACTCAAAAAGACCTTCGCAGGACCCTGGGCACCACTCACCTGGATGGAAATGGAGCCGTCCGCAGCCGTAGGAGTTGATGCGTTTATTTTATTGGATGTGGCCAATTGTAAACTGCAAGGAGGATCGTTTAAAGTAATTTGAAAAGTGGTGTCGCAGCCTTGATTGGTGCGGATTACATGTACATCATAGCTGTAAGCATATAAATTTGAAACTGTATAACTTGCACTTGTTTGATTTGAATCCAAGTGAAAATTGTGACCAAATCTGCATTTATGATATTCACAATACTCACCTCCATATATTAGGCATAATAAATCATCCGGCTCGCATTCATCAGCAGTCTGGGTAATTACGGTATAATCTCCAGGGCCTCCTGAAATCGTCACGGTATAACTACCATCGGCATATCCTACCTTGCTCGGGTTTTGAGTCGAAAACGTTACAGCGGCATTTCCACACAAGAGCTGTGAACTGGCTTTAAATGTTTTCAACATAGAAATCACCATGAGGAATCCCATCAATAAAGAGTTAAACGATGTACGCATTAGATTAAGTTTTTAATTTATACGTACAAAATTGATGTTTGGATTTAACCAATATAAAGATCAATCCTTGTTCAATCTTTATTCTAATAAAAGTAAATAGGATTAAAATTTCTCAGATCGAGTGAAATAAGTTAAATCCTGATTTTATTCTCACTCAAATCGAATCCTTCTGAAGAATTTTTACGTAAACGATAAATTTTTTAAGGACGAATAATTGTAATTTTCCTAGTGCCTGCATATTGTCCGCTGGTAATGTGAATCCAATACATACCGGTATTCAGTCCTTCGGTATTGATCCAATATGGATGATCCCGCTCCTGAGATCGCCATCTAAATTTTTGAATCAATTTTCCATCCACCGTTGTGATTTCTCCTGATATATCATGTGAAGTCGGAAAGTGAGTACGTACCAGGACATGATCGGTGGCCGGATTCGGCGCCACACTAAACTCCAAGGAAGACAGCGGTATGGTCTTCGTGGCGACCACTTTACGGGATTCTACAATCGTCCCTTTGGATGGGGCCTCTGCACAGACAGATTGATTGTCGTTGAAGATAATACAAGCCTGGCTATTGTAATTATACACATCCATGATCTCCAGATCGTCAATGTACCAGCCAGTGCCCGCTGTCTGATCATCCGATCCAAATCGGAACTGTAATTTAAAATTTTGATTTTTATAATTGTTCAGATCTATGTACGTAGGAACAAAAGTTTTATTATCTCCATAGAATGCTCTTGAATTTGGAACCGGTATGGCGAGATAAGAAAGCGGTCCGCTATACCCATTGCGAAATGCGGATTTACCCAGATCCTGGAAACTTAAACCATTATCTGTCGAAATATTGATGACACCTCCGTCAAATGCATATTGTGTTTTGTAGTACTGATAAAATCGAAGGACCGGTTGTTTCAATCCGGTGATTGAATAACTTTGTATCGTATTTAAGATTTGATCATTGGCTGTCGCTTTATCTGCAATAAACCAGGAACTCTTACCACTGTGAGAAGCTTTGGTTGTCACTCCCCAGATGCTGGTGCCTTTTAGAGCATACGGATCGTAACTTCCTTCGGTATTCTCCATGCTATCTATAAATTTGGTTACAGAATATTTATTATTATCCGTTGCTAATTTGTAGCTCAGCGTAAATACTTCACCTGCACCCAATACATTTTTATTAAATGAAATCACATTTAGATTTTGTGACAGCGTAACGGTTGCGGAATTTGGTTTCAAACTGGCACCATCCGGAATAATGTCCTTTACCGACACCGAATTTACATTGGATTTTGTGTCGTTCCGGATCGTGATGTTTACGGTAATATCTTCACCGGGATTGATGGTAGCAGGTGTCATTTGTTTGGCGATTTTGACGGTAGGTACACAAGTCGGTGGTAGGTCATATGCTTCGATACCGTCACTGCGATTATTGGTTGACCCTTGCACAGCAGAATACCCAAGCCCCCTCTTTGCAAAAACAGACCAGATCAGGCAATAATCTGCTTTGTCATATAAAATAGAATCCGCTTTCAGGATGGCATCCCGGCCGTCAACGAAGCCCGGGCTGCACGGTTGAATTTTAAGACCTTCAAAGACCAAACGAATTGCTTTATTATTTCCTCCTTTGCCTTTATAGATATCAGGATCCCATCCGTACACGTCGCTAAAACGCCAATACATCTCCCAGAGCATCTCGGCCCAAACTTCACCTAGATCGTGTTCGGTTTGAGTGGTGAAAGTATTTTCATACGTCTCAGGATTTACAATCATACTGGTCGTATATTGATATTTTCTGATTCCTTTTCCATTAGCAGCTTGTTGCAATGGAAAAGTCCCAATGGCACGAAGAGTACTATCCTTATCGGTGGGTTTGGTGGAAAGTACTAAGGCAAAAAAATCAGACCATCCTTCACCCATTTGTTCATCATTTAATAGACAGGATGAATTCGAAGGTCCCCCTGTCAATCTGGTTGAGATGCCATGGCCATATTCATGAGATACAATACCATTATCAAAGCAGCCGTCCCGATCTATATTGGAAACATTGGGTTGAAGAAAACTTAAGGTTATTGTGCCGGCATTATCCCGGATAAAACGGCCATCGTTACTGCCCACAGATATGACCGGAATATTGATAGTGCAGGGAGCCGGACTGATACCGGTCATATTATTGGTTGCATTTTCATAATTGATAATAATCACCGCGATCGCACCGGCAGCCTGGGCAAAACATGCTTTCTCATGAAAAAAACAGGTGCCACGGTCTATTAATGCAATCTTTCCTTTTACATCTGAAGCATTGACCAACGCTGCACAGCCCAGAGATGGATTAGCTGATCCATCTGATACGATGACAGCTTTACCAGTCAATGGAATGGAAGAAGAGATCGTACCCCCGAAATCTGCGAAGCCACTATCAAATTCTTTAGCGAGTGGTACTGGATCAATGATTTTCAGGACGCGGGTATTGGATACATTCCAAATATACATTCTCATGCGGCCGGGAGTGCCATCCACCGGAGGAAGGAAATTCGCATTGTTTCTGAATTCTGAGTTGGAAGGTGCATTTGCGCCAAATTCACCCAACGCAATGACTGCATCATTTGCTTTACCCTTGCCCGTACTGTTTTTTGTTTGGAAATTACCGGCTTGTTCTGTAAATCCATAATAATAAGCAAAATCGTGCATCACATTATTCATGTAAAATAAATTAGTGATGGCCGCCGGTGTATTTTGTTTGACGGTGCCATTAGGAATGTATTCGTAATTAAAGTTTAATGAAGCGCCCCCATCGGGTTCATCTTTGGAAGATATATAATTGCTGTCCGGATCACTGAATGCATGCACATTATTCCCTTTTGTAATCGTAAATTTAGTCGTGCCATCATCGTGCCATCCGAGAGATGAAGCTTCATTGTCATGGGGATCGTTGATGAGCGTGATGGTCCCTTCATTAGGTGCATTAATGGGTATGGGTAACACTTTATATTGAGGACCGGCAAAAGGCAATAAAGCTTCATTATAATAAGTTGATTGCCCATGATTGGGGAAACAGGCAAGCGTCTGATTCTCTCTTTTGATCACATTGCCATTCTGGACGTCTACATAATTACTCCAATAATTGCCGTTTTTCAGATGAACATCCACTTTATAATACTTATGCAGGCTCCCGCTTTCATCGGCAAGATATACCATTTGACAGGGTATATCTTCCAGGGTGGATTCTGTCTTTTTATACATGGCTCGCTGATTGGCATATTGGGCGAGTAATATTGGTTTTGATCTCAGATAACTTACGGCATTGCAAAGGGTAAGGGCAGCAGTGGCAGCTTCTGAACCAGTGATTATACCATTTTGTGAATTTAATTTATCAGCAACATGATCGATCCATCGATCCAGGTTGGTATACACCACTTTACCGTTTTTAGAAATGATATTACCAATTGCATTTTGAATATAAATATCTCCGATCAACTGTTGTACATAAGTATAGGTTAATCCAGAAATATAATCGGTGTACGTATCCGATACTTTAAAATAATCAATGTCTTGAAGTGGCAATTGGTGTTGCTGCCAATAATCTC
>CALMKY010000057.1 GCA_937867195.1 uncultured Saprospiraceae bacterium
CCCGGCCTGGGCATACATGAAATGGGTACAGCCCGTATGGGTACCAGCCCTAAAAACAGTGTGCTCAATGCCCATAATCAGGTATGGGATTGTACCAATGTCTATGTTACGGATGGCGCAGCTATGGCATCTACAGCCTGTGTCAATCCATCTTTGACGTATATGGCACTTACGGCGCGAGCCGCTAATCACGCTGTATCAGAACTCAAAAAAAGAAACCTCTAAAAATTACAAGTTACAATTTGACAAATTACAATTTATCAGACAACTCATAATTGACAATTCATAACTCATAATTAAAAAATCATGGATAGAAGAGAAGCATTAAGACTCAGCGGCCTCTTACTCGGAGGTAGTCTATCGGCTGCTACCATCACAGGAGTACTCAATGGATGCAAAGCAGACACCAAACCAGACTGGACTCCTGCTTTCATTCCTTCGGAAAATGCAAATAGCCTTGCCGAATTATGTGAAACCATATTGCCTGCGGGTAAAACGCCGGGTGCTAAAGACGCCAAAGTCGATCGCTTTATCGATGTAATGCTAAAGGATGTTTATAAGCCAGAGGATGCGGCAACATTTAAAGAGGGCTTGATCAAATTGGATGCAGATGCCAAAGCAAAATATGGTAAATCTTTTGCCAAAATCACTGCTGATCAGCGCAAAGAAATGGTCAAAGCGATGGATGATGAACTTCACAACCGTACTGAACAGCCGAAACAAAGACCTTTCTACGATATGGCCAAAGAATTAACGATCACGGGTTATTGCACATCAGAACCCGGCGCTACGAAGCTTTTAAAATATCTTCCGGTCCCCGGTGAATATAAACCTTGTATTCCTTTAAGTGAGGTAGGTGGTACCTGGGCTTTGTAAAATTTCGGATTTCGGATTTCGGATTTCGGAAGGCGGATTTGGGAATTAATTGATTACTAGAAAGAATTAAAAAAAATTAAAATGAAATATATATTATCTACTTTATTAACATTGATTTTTATCAATCTGGCTTTTGCACAAACGGACCCTAAAGAAACTGAATATTATTCTCCGGTACCGCCTAAAGTGACTCCGGGCGTAGGTACAGCACCTCCATCGGATGCGGTGATCCTTTTTGATGGAAAAAATATGGATCAATGGGTCATGTCAAAAGATAAATCAGCTTGCCAATGGATCCTGGATACCAAAGAAGGAAGTATGACGGTACCAAAAGGATTGGGAGGAATCGAAACAAAAAGATATTTCAGATCTTGTCAATTGCATATCGAATGGAGAGCGCCGAATCCTCCTCATGGCCAGGGACAGGATTGTGGTAATAGTGGAGTATTCCTTCAATCAAAATATGAAGTCCAGGTATTAGATAATTATACAAATACTACGTATACAAATGGTCAGGCAGGATCTATTTATAAACAAACTGCACCGCTGGTCAATGCATGTCTCAAACCCGGAGACTGGCAGACCTATGATATAATATGGAATGCTCCTAAGTTTGACATCGAAGGCAAACTAATTCAACCAGCTGATATCACTGTTTTACAAAATGGAATTTTAGTTCAGAATCATTGGGTATTGACCGGTAATACTCCTTATATCGGCCAACCGAAATATGAAGCTCATGGTGCATTGCCAATAGCCTTGCAAGACCATTCTCATCCGGTGAGCTATAGGAATATTTGGATCAGGGAGTTGTAGGGGAATTGAAATAAAATGAAATGCACTAAAATGAAAAAGGAAATGGCATTAATTTCAGTGGTCATTTGTTATTGCGTCAATAGAGAGATTTGCGCAAGTTTGCGCAAATACAACCGTTGAACCAACATTGCTTCGCAACGGGTTTTTCACATTGGATTAATCATTATCT
>CALMKY010000058.1 GCA_937867195.1 uncultured Saprospiraceae bacterium
TTCTTTACTTAGTACAAACAGCCCGTAATCAAATAGAATCCGGCAATTTTACCTCATGGAAAAATGAAATACTCAGCAAAGTCAATAACCGGCTTGACAAATAAATCAATTGATGCTGAAAACGATACTTCCCATACATTTGTGCCAATTCTAACCAGCGGTTGTGATCAATTTTGTTTTACAAAAGATTGGACTTAAAAAATTAGATATCTATATCATTAAAAAATATCTGGGTACTTTTTTTTTTACTGCATTTTTATTCACCCTGATATCCATGGTGGTCGATTTCAGTGAAAAAACTGAAAAATTCGTAGAAGCATCCCACACCTATTCAATTTGGTATATTTTTCGTACATATCACCTCAACTGGATACCATTCATCAATGGAATTTTATGGCCATTGTTTTCATTGATCGCAGTAATCTTTTTTACCAGCAGGATAGCCTACAACTCTGAAATCATATCCATCCTGAATGCGGGTGTCAGCTTCAGACGTATATTAAGGCCTTACCTCCTTGCAGCCTGCATTCTTACTTCCCTTTTATTGCTAATGAATCATTATTGGATACCCATGTCCAATGCTCCCCGATTAGAGTTTGAGAGAAAATTTATCAGAGCCAGCAGCGATATCAAAAAGACCGGTACGAATATGCATTTCTTTATTAGTCCGGATACTAAAATTTATCTGCGATCCTATTCGTCGACAGACAGCACAGGCTATTCCTTCCGGTTGGAAAGGTTTGCAGGAATTCAATTGGTCTATATGCTCAAGAGTCAATTTATTGACTGGAATCGAACGACGCACAATAGTTGGAAAATCAAAGATTATGAAATACACCGGTATCAGGATAGCGTCGAATCAGTAGAAGTACATATGAACGAACAAATCGATACCGTACTCAATATGTTACCTTCTGATTTTGAATTTTATGAAAAACAAAAAGACCTTATGACCACTCCTGAATTGCAGGCTTTGGTACACAAAGAGGAATCCAGGGGACTAAATCCGGTCAAAGGATACCTAATAGAGATTTATCGCCGTACTGCTGATCCTTTTACCATATTAATACTAACCATTATTGGAGTCAGCATAGCGGCCAGAAAGGTCAGAGGAGGTATGGGTCTACACCTTGCTTTGGGCATAGGAATTGGTGCTATATTTGTATTTATTTCAAAATTTTCAATTGTTTTTTCAAGAGAACCTAGTATTCCTACTTTACTTGGCATATGGTTGCCAAATATTACCTTCGGAATTGTAGCCTATATTCTATTTAGGAGAGCACAAGAATAGCTCAATTTTTGTTTAATTTTTTCATAAAAAAGTTAGACAAATATTTTTTTTTGTTTAACTTTGGGACATAAAAATTAAACAAAATGACAAATACATCTTTTGTACTTAACCTGGATAACTACAAAGACAATTTATCCAGTTTTGCTTACAACCTCACCAAAAACAATGATGAGGCTAAAGATTTAACCCAGGAAACCTATTTAAGAGCTATTCTCAATCAAGATAAATTTCAAGAAGGCACCAATATCAAGGCATGGTTACTGACCATTATGCGCAATATCTTTATCAATAACTATAGAAAGAAAGTACGCAACCGGGTTTTATTTGATAGTACCGACAATTTATACTATTTAAACAGTGGAGCTGTTCAGACCGGTAATCAGGGTGAAAGCAATATTCTATGGCAGGAATTGAATGGAATGATCAATGAATTAGATGAATCCATCCGTTATCCTTTTGTAAAACATTTCGAAGGGTTTAAATATCAGGAAATTGCCGATGAAATGAAATTACCGCTGGGTACCGTCAAAAGCCGTATCTTTTTTGCGAGGCAAGATCTTAAAAACAAAATAGAAAAAAGATATGGTAAGACGCTTGGAATTCATGACCTCGAAATGAAAATGGCCAGCTAAGCCATGGAAATTAGTTAAAGCTCTTAGAAGAATGGCATCATTATTTTTCTTAGCATGGATTTGCTTTTTTCCGGACAAAGATGAACAACCTGGTTTTACCATCCAAATCCAAAATCTGCTCAACGATCATTCACCTGTCTGCATTGCAATTTATCGGAGGGAGGACAAATTTCCGGGAAATACAAGTTATTTAAAGAGAATAGTAGCCCGGCCCGATCATGCATACTATCTGACGGTATCAGAAAATGAATTAAAGGAAGGTTTCTATGCCATTGCCTGCTTTCAGGATGTAAATCAAAACGATAAGCTGGATAAGAATTTATTTGGGATTCCCACGGAACCTTATGGATTCAGCAACGACTTCAGGCCTAAGTTTAAAGCTCCGTCTTTTGATCAGTGTAAATTTTTGGTTGATCCGGACCATACTACTGTAAAAATCAAGATCGGTAAGTATACCCTTGGGAAGCAGTCAGCCTATTGAAAAATAATGGAGGCTTTTTTCTTGAGAAATATATCATATCCACCGTATTGACCAAACAAATCAATTTTTAAAGATTTTAGAGTATCTTCTTCATTGGAACCGAATTTGGTCACGATGTACAGATCTTTATCTAAAGGTTGCATCAATAAAAATCTTTCTTTGGCGATATTAAAATTAACCCGATCCTGATTATTCAAGTCAACTATTTTTTTATCCTGTAAATAGTCGTGAATAAACTTAGACAGAGCCGAATTTTCTTTCAAAGGTTGTGTCTGATTGTAAAACAAATGGGCATACGACTTGAATCCATACGGCATCAGGTAAATTTCCTGACCGGATAAAGATTGATAAAATGAAATCAATTTCCCTTGCAATACGTTCTCAATAGGTTTGATGAATAAAGGAAAAATCGAAATGAGAATGATGC
>CALMKY010000059.1 GCA_937867195.1 uncultured Saprospiraceae bacterium
AAAGCTGAAGATAGTTCGAAAGATCATGTGGTTTATCGGTAGTATACATTTCCTCCGGTGTACCCGGAAGCTGTATGCTTACCTGTCCGGATTTTACTTTGATGGCGCCCAATTTCCCTAAACCCAGGTATGAATTACAATTTTCCACACTGCGAAAATCGGTCGCTTCCAGCATCATAGATTCATCAAAATGATCCCTGGTCTTTAGATACAGATGTACCGGGGTGATGGTATCTGCAAGTAATTTTTTACTGTACGTATATATTTTTATTTTCTCCATAAAGTCATAAATTAAAAACGGCCTGCCGAGGTAATCGACAAGCCGTTTTGATTATTATTTATTACAATAACTGGCAAAGTCAGACCACCCCGTTAACAGGATTGTGCCACCACCACCAGCTATTGTTAAGTTTTTTCATAATTGTTTACGATGGCAAATATAATGCCGATTTGGAATTTTCAAAATTTTTTTGTTATTAAAACATATTTTTTTAAATATTACGTGGGATGGGTTATCATGAAGGATATTTATAAATATTTTTTTATGAATACTTCATATAATTAAATGGGACATTATGATAATTCTATGGTAGCTGATAAACTTTGTGATGTAAGTATCAGAACATCATCCTGGTCACCATTTCTTTAAGCAATTCACCGTCACTGGTTCGATTCATCACTCCTTTAGATTTAAGATCGTATTCCCGCAGCAGTAAAAATATGCTCTCCAGTTTTTCTTTGGAATAAAATCGCAATGGCTCCGTATAGTCCTTTAAAAAATAACTTGTCTTTAGCTGCAAAGCTGAAAGCAATTCTTTTTCACTGGCATTCTCCATCGTACGACAGATGTACAATTTTGAAAAATAATTATACAACGATCCGACCGTCATCACAAATGGATTGTCTTTTGTATTATGCGAAAAATAATCCAGGATCATTATCACTTTTGTAAAATCTCTGCGGCCGATAGCGTTGTGCAATTCAAATACATTAAAGTCCTTATGAATGCCGACAATGGACTCCAGGTCGGCAGCCGTGATCGTCTGCTGTGGATCGGTAGCCAGTTTGATTTTTTCAAGATTTTGAACAATCGATCCAAGATCAGATCCGAGGTAATCAGCCAATAATTTGATCGACTCAGGATTGAGTTTTAATTGTTTTGATTGGGCTTCTTTGGCTATCCAGGCAGGTAATTGATTATCGTACAATTTTTTTGATTCGAAGACGACTCCGTGTTTTTTGATAGCGCCGACTGCTTTTGTACGGCCGTCCATTTTTTTGTATTTATAGCAAATGACCAGGATCGAAGATTCAACCGGACGATGAAGATAAGGCTCGAGGTCCAGGATCCCTTTCATATCCTGAGCTTCACGAATAATGACCAACCGGTGTGATGCCATCATTGGATATTGACTCAATTCGTCCATGACGGTGCGTGCATCGGTGTCTTTACCATAAAATATTCGTTGATTAAAAACCTGCTCAGAAGCCTCGAGCAGATGATCCTGCATATACGCGGATATTTCGTCGATAAAGTAAGGTTCTTCACCTTGTAATAAGTAGACTGGGGACCGATTCCCTTTTTTCAGGTCCTGTATCAATTCATTAGCTTCCATTGAGAAGTAAAAATACGATTTGACGATTTTAATAAAGACGCCCCTCCATCATGACGATTGACCGTTTTGGCCGGACATCCAAAGTTAAGATCAATGCCTAAAGCTCCTAATTCGACCGCGCGTAAGGCGTTTTGAGCTAAAGGATCCGCTTTTCCTCCCAAGAGCTGCACGAAAACGGAAGTGCCGGCACGAGTGCGTGATCCCATTTTGAGTTCAGGGCAGTTTTCGAAAAAAACTTTTTCTGGATAGAGTGTATCGGTGACACGTAAAAATTCGGTGACGCATTGATCAATGCCACCAAGACGAGTTAGCAAGTCCCGCATAACAAAATCGGTTACCCCTTCCATAGGAGCTAAAAAAAGTTTCGGTGATGGTTTATTCATTCATTAAATTTTGAATGGTGTTAAAATCTTTTTCTGTCACCGGTTGAATAGAAAGACGCGAACCTTTTTTAATAACAAGCATATCTTCTAAAGCTTTAATTTTTTTTATCTCGTGTAATGTTAATGGCTTTTTAAAAGTGGATTTGTATTTCACTTCAACGCAAAACCAGATCGGTTTTTCTGGAGTGGCTTTGGGGTCGAAATACTCTGATTTTTTATTAAACTGAGAGGCATCTGGAACTGCTTTTTTACTAATAGTGGCTAAACCAACGATGCCGGAAGGATCCGTGCTTGAGTGA
>CALMKY010000060.1 GCA_937867195.1 uncultured Saprospiraceae bacterium
TTACCACCAGGATCCGAATTCACCGGTCGTATTGATGAATATGGATAAGGTCGGTGATTACGAATTGGTCGCACTTAATCCTTTATCGAGATGAGTCCGGAACAATTCACATCATCGGATATTGGATCTGTGGAAAATGTTTATTTACGATCCCTATGGTATGACTTTCATCATGATTGGGAACAGGCACATACCTTGATACAGGATATTGAGACGCCGGATGCTGCAGCCATCCATGCTTATTTACATCGAAAAGAAGGAGATATCTGGAATGCAGATTATTGGTATCGCAAGGCAGGTAAAACCAGACGGGATATTTCCCCGGATCAGGAATGGAAAGAATTGGTACTGCACTTCATGGCTGATAGCTAATATATTAACCATATAATTCCCTATATTTGCACCCTAAATTTAACTCAATCATTATATGGGAAGAGGTGACAAAAGAAGCAGAAAAGGTAAGATTACAATAGGATCGTATGGTAAATCAAGACCTCGTAAGACTGCTTCAAAGGTGGCTGCTGCTGCTCCGGTGGCTCCTGCTGCTGACAAGAAAAAGAAAGCTTAATTTTCAATATTATAGCTTTTCATGGTTATAGGCTAGTCTCGTAATGGGATTAGCCTTTTTTATTGCTTTGTACTGAATGTCTGGCAACAGATCAATTGGTCGTATCGCGTACCAAATGGCCGATAATAAATCATGACCTGGTACTCGTTTTCGGTCTCGTACCAGTCACCTTCTATGGGAGAAGAAGTCGTTTCTCCGTTCGGACCCTGGATGGCATAAGCATAATTATAATATCCCTGCTTGAGAAAAGCCGAACCAAGGTATTTGCCCGATTCTGCATCCCATTTTAATTGATACATAGGCTTACATTGCCAGTCACAGAAAGCGCCTATGACAAACACCTTGAGATCTTTGAATTCCGGTACCTGTAGTGTAAAATCAACCCAGGTATATTCCGATGATCTGGGTGCATCCGGATAATCCGAATTATCCAGAATATAATTGCCATTCGCATCGGTTTCAGCAATAAAATTGATACCATCCCGGAGTTTATCATCGTACAATGTGACGATGGTTTCGTCTTTATTGTTTGTGATTTTTTTAACAAATCGCGATCTGAACAATAAAGTCCGGGTATCAAAAAACCTAAATTCTTTGCCGGCTCTGAATGTGATCTTATCTATATAATCCATGACCAGGTAATCGGTTTTATCCCGGTTCTGTTTAATATTCGGAATCAAGGTTGCCCATCGACCATTTTGCATAACGGATGCGGTAATTTCTTCCCGGCTGTTGTAGATATTAAATCCCTTTACAAAAACTTCCAAGTCGAGCTCCTGGTTGGATCGATACAATAATGCATCCGATGGTCTGACAAATAGAGGGCTGACCTTGACTTTGGGATCCACGACCAATATCCTGCGTGTAAAAATATAGTTTCTCTGTCCGCGTTTCGGCTCTTCATATACATGTAATAAATAGTTACCGGATATTTTCAGTTTTATTTCCTGATTGGGAATATAAAAAGAATAATGAGTGTAGTTGGCGTTCCGGTTGGTTGAATATGCATACGATCTGATCTCTGATCTGTTAAAGCCCTCAATGTATTCAAGTTCATTGAGCTCGTCTCGCTGCCAATTTTTATCTACGTGAATGATCTCATACCGGTATCGATGCTGTGCCCCGCCAAGATCATCATAGGAAATACTGATGTTGACATCCTTACCCAATTCGATTAATGGCAAGGTCAATGGCAATCCCGACACATTACATTTAAGTGATGCAATATCATCGTTATAAATCGTGTCATAATTCACCGGTATGGGAATTTGAGCCCAGGCCAATTGACACAAAAACAGAAAGGAAATAATATATCTCATCCGGTGACGAAGGTAATTTGATTTTATGATGGATTAAACGGAAAATGATCATCTTTTGTTACAAAATGAAGCCCTAAGTCCATTCCCTAAATTAAAATAAAAATGCAGGCGCACCAGGTTTCGCCTCGAGGATTTAATGAGCCTATTGTTCTAATTCCACCTTCTTCAGATCAGGATCTATGTACATTGCACGTGCTTCCCGTGAAAACAATTTCTCTTTTGAGTAAAAATCGAACGGGGCATCTTTTCGATTGTATTTGGATCCTAAAAAAC
>CALMKY010000061.1 GCA_937867195.1 uncultured Saprospiraceae bacterium
TGAAAAGCGTAATTCTTGTTTTGATTCATTTCCTACTTTGTCTACGGCTCTTACCACGATCTGATACTTTTTACCTGGTGTTAAATTGCTGATGGGATTACCATAGGCTATTTCATT
The DNA here is from genome assembly GCA_937867195.1 of uncultured Saprospiraceae bacterium. Classification (GTDB taxonomy): domain Bacteria; phylum Bacteroidota; class Bacteroidia; order Chitinophagales; family Saprospiraceae; genus JADJLQ01. Next base: position 118 of record CALMKY010000061.1, read on the forward strand.
CGATCCATTGACGCTATAAAATATTTTATCATTCCCGACGGTTTGATCCGTAGCTGCAAAAAACAAGGTGACATATGGAGGATAAACGGTTTCTGAACTCGTATCAAGCGGGGCAGTACTGAATCGTGTAAAAAGTTGAGGCACATCATTATCAAACAAAATTGGATTGGTCACTGTATTTCGATTATTGACGTTATCGTAAGCAAATAATTCCAGGGTATGTTTTCCCGAGGGAATATTGAGTTGGAATCCGTTACTATAATTCGTTTCAGCCTGATCCCGATCTACGCTGTAGGCTATTTTTTGTACACCTGCCTGTGCATCCCGGGCATTAATAAATATTTTGGTTTTTGGTCCGATGAATAAATCCTGACGGGTTTTAAAAAACGGACCTTCATAATGATTTTCTATATCCGGTCCTGTCAGATCCAATATGACACGGTTGATATTGTGTTTGTATTCTTCCGCACCACTGGGAGTATTGGCAAGCCGATCAACGGAATAAAATTTGACAATATGGTTGCCTTGCACATTGGGCAAATAAAACGGATCTTCATAGATTTTGAAGGGTTCATTATCGATGGAAAAATAAATATTCTTTACACCTGATTTATTATCAATTGCAGTTAATTTCATTTTGGTACGACCTGAAAAATAAACTTTATCCTGCCAGATATACTTGTCTCCCAGGATATCCGACGCGGTGATCGGAGCAATTTTATCGTAATAAAATTCATATTTATTCTCAGGGCTCTTGTTGGTGACATTGTCATCCGCCATATAATACAAGGTATGATTTCCATCTTCCAGGTGATTCAGACTTAGATTGCCTCCGCTGTAGGCGGCATATTGTGAGGAGTCAAACTTGTAATAAATCGTGCGCAATCCGGAAATACGATCTACTCCGGTAAAATAAATCGTTGCATTGCCCGGTATGGTATTATTGTCATTGACCCCATTGATATTATAAGTCACTTCAGGAGGACTGAGGTCTACGATAAAATTTCGAATATTTTCATTTTCAATATTTCCTACGTGGTCTTCTGAGAAATAATGCAATTGATGTTCTCCTTCGGTGCCAAAGGAAAGTGATCCTGAATAATTCGATTTGGATGTTGAATCCCTATCGTACCATGAAGTTTTTTCTACACCGGAATACTTATCTTGTGATTCTATGGAAACGGTCAAGCCGGGTCCAAAATAATTTGTCGAGCCTTTGGTAAAACTCGGTGCATTTTTAAAATTAGCAGTAGAAACCGGACTTACGCCATCCGCAATGACTTCAAAAGCAATTTCCAGTTTTGGGTTAGCCAAGGCGCCTGTATGATTGTCGACGGCATATTTAGTCCTTACGTAATTAGGACCTTCTGTGTCAAAAAAAATCGGGTTGGTATATTTTGAAAACTCTTTGCTTTCCAAATTAACGCCTTGATTTTGCGGGCCATCCGACAAATGAATATAAACCGGTAATTTTTTGTTCCAATACAGTACGCTATCTTTACCCATATAGTATCGTGGCTGCGCGGTGCTGATCCACCAGCACCCCATCCATAGGATCAAATTGATATACTTTTTCATAGTTTTTTTATTACGTGGTTAGACAATTTGCCTGAATCCATATTTTATTATTATTCAGGTTTCCTTCTCTAAAATAGTGTATATGATCTGAAAGTTCTTTTAAAATTTTGATCCCTTTACCTCCTTCGTTCAACCCATCTTCACAGATTGGATAAAGATTTAAGTCAAACCCCCGGCCATCATCCCGGATATTTATCTCTACCTGTCCGGCATCACGATTAAAAACATAATCTACTTCAATGAAATGTTCTTCATTATCCTGGAATGAATACTTAATAATATTGGATAGTAGCTCATCCAATACAATCATTATTCTTTGAATGCTTTCCTGAGTTACGTTGTCCTTTTTATGAATGCGTTTGACACGGTCTAATACGATTTGTATTGAATTTAACTTATTCGGGATGGTAATCGTCTCCTGCATTGAGAACTAATTATTGAAGTTGGGATTTGGCTGCTTCTATATCAGCAAAGCATCTGAATATTTTCTGAAACCCTGAAATTTCAAAAACCTCTTTTACGGTCCCGGTTAGGTTGCAAAAGCTAATGGATCCTGTGCCATTTTTTTTAATCAGTTTATTGGCTACCAGGAATATTCTCAGCCCTGCACTGGATATGTATTGCAGATTAGAAAAATCGATCAGTAAATTTTGATTGCCGCCTACGATAAATTGTATAATTTTTTGTTCGGCTTCTACCGATGTAACTGAATTCAATTCACCCAAAATGTGTATTATTTTTATTTTTTCGAGACTGGAGACTTTTATTTCCATCGTCATAACATGTTAAGCCCAAAGTATAAATATCCGTAATTTAATTCTATTTACCAAAGTGTACTAATTCAGCAAATTATTTCCTGATGAAAATAAAATTATAAAGAGGAGGATAGGCACGATCTTTGCACTTTTTTAAAGTTAAATAGTTAGTGTTAGTGAATCCGAAATTTGCACCGATAACAAAAAGTGATCGTCTCAATAATCTGACCTATGCCATCCGCGGGCCCATCTTTGACAAAGCCCATGAGATGCAAATGTCCGGCCAAAACATCATCAATCTCAATATTGGCAATCCGGCTCCATTTGGTCTGTATGTCCCGGATGAGATCGTTCACGACATGATTTTGAATATACAGGACGCACAAGGTTATTCTCATCATTTGGGTATTTTTTCTGCCCGAAAAGCGGTCATGCATTACACCCAGGAATTAGGAATTCCAAACGTTACCATCGACGATGTATTCATCGGCAATGGGGTGAGTGAGCTGATCGTGATGACGTTGCAAGCTATGCTCAACGAAGGGGATGAAGTATTGATACCAAGTCCTGATTATCCTTTGTGGACGACGGCAGTATCGTTGGCTGGAGGTAAACCTGTGCATTATATCTGTGATGAGGCAAACGATTGGAATCCTGATCTGAAGGACATTGAATCCAAGGTTTCATCCAGAACTAAAGCCATCGTGGTTATCTCACCCAATAACCCTACCGGTGCTGTATATCCGAAAATTATTTTACAAAAGATAGCCGATCTGGCAGCTTCTCATGGAATCACGGTGATGTCGGATGAGATATATGATAAAATATTATTTGATGGTAATATCCACACGCCCATTGCCTCGCTCAACGATGACGTATTTTTTATGACCTTTGGAGGTCTGTCTAAAAACTATCGTGCGACTGGTTTTAGGGCAGGCTGGGTCATCATGAGTGGCGCAAAGCATCGTGCCACGTCTTATATAGAAGGTCTTACCTTACTCGCCAGTATGCGTTTATGTGCCAATGTACCTGCACAATATGGGATCCAAACCGCACTGGGTGGTTATCAAAGTATTCAAGATCTGGTCGCTCCTAAAGGAAGAATCTACCGCCAGGGCATGCTGACTTCAGACCGGATCAATGCAATACCGGGTCTGTCTTGCATGAAACCTAAAGGAGCACTGTATGTTTTTCCTAAAATTGATCTGAGCCAATACAATTTTGCAGATGATAACGACTTTGTATACAAATTGCTTACGGAACACAAAGTCTTATTAGTTCCGGGCTCGGGGTTTAATCATCGTGACAAAGCTCATTTCAGGATCGTTTTTTTAGCGGATACGGATATTTTAAATACGGCTATTGACCGGATCGAGTCCTTATTGAAAGAATATAAAAAATAAAAAAAGATCATGGCCGACCCTATTATCATCAGGGAGTGTCAACTGAATGACATTGATTCATTATCATCATTGATGAATCAACTGGGATATCCGACTACAGCTGATGAAATGTTTAAAAGGTTGATTGAAATTGGGAAAAAACAGGAATACACTTGTCTGATTGCAGAACAAAACCAACAAATGGCTGGAATGATTGGGTTCCATCAAGCCTGGTCCTATCACGATAATGGATGCCATGTTCGCATCAATGCATTGGTGACCGATGGCAATCATCGAGGTAAAGGAATTGCTGCACTATTAATCCGGCAAGCGGAGCAATGTGCTATCAGGATGAAGGCACAATATTTGCTGGTTAATTGTGGAAATCGTGAAGAAAGAATGAATGCCCATCGCTTTTATCAACATCATGGTTTTGTCCCAAGGACGACAGGATATGCAAAGAAGTTAATTTAATAAATCAATTAAAAATGATTTGTTTTATTTTCTGGGCGTTCTTTTCCTGATTAAAGTATTTTTCCATTATCATTTTCCTTGACATCCTGTCTTCTTCAGTAAATGGTCTATTGGTCAATTCATTTATTTTTTCGATCCACCCATTGACTGTGCCTGCGAATTGAATCAAGCCGGATAGTTCCGTAAAAGATTGTATGATGTCACTGGTAATGATGTGCCTGCCTTTGGCCAGGGATTGTAATAATTTGATTTTGTAACCGGTTGCCTGACTAAATGGTAATAAGATGATGTGTGCATCAGAGATGAGTTGATTCATTTGATCCTGATCCGGCGAGTTTACCAATTGGATATTGGATGTTGCAATATTAGTTAATTTATTTCCTGGATTATTTCCGGCTATGATCAATTTAAATTTTGTGTGTGGTATAATTTCCTTTATTAAAAAATTGGCTGCATCTGCATTCTCCTTAATACTGAGATCCCCATGATAAAGTAAATAGTCTCCGGATCCTGTCTTTGACAAATCGGTAGAGTCAAAAAAAGGTGGTATCCAGGTGGACTCGCAATTTTGGGTATTTAATAATTTTTGTTCCTCGGAAGAAATGGCAAATACGTGATCGACCTTTTTAAAGATACCGGATTGAAATGTCCGGCACAATCGGGATTCCAATAAAAAATAGAGTTTGGGGATTGCATTGTCTTCAATTTTATATAAATGATAATAATATTCCGACTCGTCGTTCATCATCCGGATATACTTTTTTTTATGGGCCCATCTTGTATCGCCTATAGAATAGGCAGTATGAATGCCTTCAAATAAGATAGGATCGTCATCCTGAGCGATCAACCTGACCAATTCATCATCTCTCCGGGATTGGACAAATAAAGGGGTGTGCAGATTTTTAAATTTCCAAACCGGCTTTCTCTTGTACAGGTAGATGATTTCGCAGTATTGAATGAGTGTTTCGAGACTGGGAAAATCCTTATAAAAAATGTGTAATTTGATTTTTATACCGGCACCGGACAAGGCTTTAATCCTATAAAACATATCGATGGTGCTTCCTTTAGTTGGAGGATACGGTGCATCCAATGCGATGATATGTAAATGAGGATCCTGCAAAAGTAAAGAATACGGTGCCCCAAAAATATAATTATGGCGTCACTTAATCCGGATTCCTGGGTTTAGAAAATAGAAGAGTGCCTTCAAATCCGGAATACAATTATTTTATAACCCTTCCCTGCGCTACATGGACGCTGGACTCCTGGTGTTCAATCGCTTGCAAATTGACCAATAAACCTGCGAAAGCACTGTTCGTATTGGTTTCCCATTTTTTGCCCAAATACGTAACATCTCCGGACTGTTCATTCCAATCACTGGCAAGTAAAAGGTAATTATTTCCATACTTTGGATTTGGCCCAAACATCAAATAGG
>CALMKY010000062.1 GCA_937867195.1 uncultured Saprospiraceae bacterium
TATCTTATCAGAACCAAAAGTATAGACATTTCCATCATTCCACATAGGACTGCCATACTTATTGGCATGATCGTTTACAAAATGAAAGACCTGATCCTGCCTTGCTATTTCATATTTAATACTATCCAGCAAAGGATCCGGGCTTCTGCCTTCTAAGTAATCACCAAGAAAAAAATACTTCCTGTGTATTTCATCAGATAACATATACCTGGTCTAAGATACGATCTCCTCCGGATGAGGATTCGTAAGGTTTTGCAATTGATCCTTCCTACAAGCTACAAACCCAAAGACCATCAACAGTGTGAATGTGCATTTCGAGATTAATTTTTTCATATGATGTTAGTTTTAAATGTTACAAATAGATATTCATTCCATTTCTAACTCCTACATTAGAAATAGTTTATAGAGTCATCGAGTGTCAATCGATCACTACTTTATAAAACATGTTGAGTACTCTTTGCCTTCAAAGAATGTCTCTATTGTTCAGTTTTTCAGGGTTTGACCGAATTGAAGAAGCAATAAAAAAGAAGGTTATAAAAAAAGTGTAATGAAAGTCTTCAATAAAATCTTTTGGCTAAAATATGATTTTTATACATACATACATATTTAACACAATATTAACCAGAATAATTGGGCAGGTAAAGCCAGCGGTTATTTGAAATCAAAATATCAACAAACTTAAGCAAATAGCAATGAATATTAAATAAAGTATTTCGTTTTAGGCTTTATCAGGATTCCATTTCTGAAGAAAGTAATCTGACATTTAATTTGATTTTGGGCTTGTCATGTACAAAAATTATTAAAACCTCATTCAAAGAACTACCTATCTATTAATTACATTTTTAAACTTTGGCCGTTTAGGCGTCAGATCTCCCAATCGTTCTTTTTTCTTGGCCTCATAATCACTGAAATTACCTTCAAAGAATACGACATTACCATCGTCTTCGAAAGCAAGAATATGGGTCGCCAGCCGGTCGATAAACCATCGATCGTGAGAGATCACCATCACGGCACCTGCAAAATGGTCGATGGCTTCCTCGAGTGCACGCAGTGTATTGACATCTATATCATTGGTAGGTTCGTCGAGTAAGAGTACGTTGCCTCCATCTTTGAGTGTCATAGCCAGATGCAATCTATTGCGTTCGCCACCTGATAATACCCCGACTTTTTTTTGTTGATCACTGCCAGTGAAATTAAACCTGGCCAGATACGATCTGGCGTTGATCTCTGTTTTACCAACCATGATCAGATCATTACCCCCGCTCACTACATCGTATATTGTTTTCTCAGGGTTGAGATCTTTATGAGTTTGATCTACATAGGACATATGTACCGTATCCCCGATCGTAACAGTCCCTTTATCCGGAGTTTCAAGTCCCATGATCATACGGAATAAAGTCGATTTACCGACTCCATTGGGACCAATGATGCCGACGACACCGGTGCGAGGTACGCTGAAAGTCAAATTTTCAAATAATAAACGATCACCAAATGATTTTGTAAGACCATTTACCTCGATGACTACTTCGCCGAGTCGGGGACCCGGTGGGATATATA
>CALMKY010000063.1 GCA_937867195.1 uncultured Saprospiraceae bacterium
GATATGTTTTCAAATGAAATAAAACAAAATCGGTATTCTATAAAAAAAGCACTTTCCAGAATCGAGATGCCAAGCGTATTGTTTTTTTTGGGCATTTTAATGGCCATCAGTTCTTTAGAATCTACCGGTCTGCTGCATCAATTAGCATCTAAACTGGACAATATGATTCCGAGTCGAAATGCGGTAGCAACTTTAATCGGAATATTGTCTGCGGTAATAGATAATGTTCCCTTGGTAGCTGCCTGCATTGGCATGTATAATGATGCAGTTGATTCAACCATGTGGCATTTTGTCGCTTTTGCAGCTGGGACCGGAGGCAGTATGTTGATTATCGGATCAGCTGCCGGTGTGGCAGCCATGGGACTTGAAAAAATTGATTTTTTGTGGTATTTAAAAAGGATAGGGCTACTGGCATTTATAGGCTATATATCAGGATGCCTTGCACTGGCCATTATCACCCAGATCGCTTAACTAAAGTTGATTGATTGCTCAAGATCCAGATAAAAGTTATCTGTTGGTAATTATTTAGTAAATGCACTCCTCACCCTGCTGAGTGTCTCAGGGGTAATTTTTAAATAAGATGCAATCATCTTCAATGGAAATTTTTGTAATAACGCTGGTCTTTTTTCAAAAATGTATTTATATTTTTCAGCCGGTGAGTGCGTCTGATCGAAAAACATAGCTCGTTCCCCTCCCTGTTCCAAAATTTTCCCCAGTATAAAAAATTTTGACGATCGTTGTATTAATGCATGGATCGAATGAACCGATAATTCCATAAGATCTACCTGTTCAAAACATCTTATTTCATACTTAGACGGCTTCTGAGCAATAAAGCTGGCTTGATTTAATACCCAATCTCCGGTCGCGTGCAAATCGATGACAAGATCATTAGACTCACCGGGAACATACTGATAAACGGCCCCCTTTTGAATAAAGTAGGCAGATTGGCAAACATCCCCTTTCTTTAAAATACAATCTCCCTTTCTAAAGGATATTGGCTTTAATTCTTTGATTATGGTTTCAATTTCCTCTTTCGAAAAAAATGCGATTTTCAATAAAGCATCGCTGACATCCATAGATCCTTACGCTAATAATCCAAGAATCGTATCAGGCATCAAACCCAACAGGATGATCATAGCTACCAAGAGGATGATGACCGCTTTATCCAAACCAGTCAACAGAATATGCCAATCGATATCCTGGTCGGCATGTCTGCCAAACATGGCACTGATAAATTTAAAATAATAGTATACACCAATTAACGAAGAAACGATGGCCACGATGACCAGGTCCAACCGTCCATGTTGATAAGCAAGATTGAAAATAAAATATTTAGCAAAGAAGCCGGATAAAGGAGGGATTCCGGCCATCGATAATAAGGCTATTGACATACCTATTGCCAGCAATCGATTACGTGAAAACAATCCGGCAAAGTCACCAATGCTCCAGTACGCATCATCTTTTATCAATACCTTATGAGTAATAAACAATGCCAATAAACTGGCTAATGTATAAGATGCAATATAATAAACCAGGGCCTGTGCTCCTAATTGAGTACCGGCATAGATTGCCAACATCATAAATCCGGCATGACCTATACTTGAATACGCGAGCAATCGTTTTGGATTATCCTGTATCGCTCCTAATGTATTACCGATTACCATACTCAAACCAGATAAAACCGCCAATACCGTCAACATACCACCTGAAACATCATGCAATACTCCATTAAACAATCTAAAAGCGGCGGCAGCGGCAAATCCTTTGACCATCGTTGCCATAAAAGCGGTCACATGATTGGGCGCACCTTCATAAACATCCGGTGTCCAAAAATGAAAAGGAACTGCAGATAATTTAAATCCAAGCCCGAAGACCAACATGATCAATCCGATCTTAAAGAAAAAAGGCATACTACCGGCATGACTTCCATAATAATTGTGAATCGACAGGATATCAAAACTTCCGGTTGCCCCATACAAAAATGTCATTCCGAATAATAAAAAGCCGGAGGCAAATGCTCCCATAAGAAAATACTTGAAAGCAGATTCATTTGATTTTAGACTTTTCTTATTGGATCCTGCCAGTACATAAACCGGTATGGAGAGGATTTCAACACCGAGGAATAACATGACCAGATTACTAAACGTCACCATCATGTATCCGCCGACGACAGAGAAACAAAGTAAGGCGATGTATTCTGCCACTGTCCGCTCATCCCGAAGGGTATCTCTGAATAAAATGATCCAAAGCAAAAAGATTACACTACTGATCAATATGATGGATTTGTCAAAACGATCCTCGGCCATCATATTGTTGTACCAGGATTTTTGTACACCCCAATGCATCGTGACGGTACCAATGATCATCGCCAGTCCGAACAATGCAATGACCGGCATCCATTTCCTGAAGGAAATCAATTCAGAAATCATTGCCAATATGCCAATTCCGGATAAAATATAGATCTGCAACATGATTCCCGATTAATTTATGATAGTTTTAGAATGCAGTAGGATATCTTCTACTCCAGGACCAATGAGATCCAGTAAAGCATTTGGGAATAGACCAAATACAATAATCAGGATCGAAATCACTACCAGCAACATTTTTTCATTTGAATTCAATGCACCGAATGCAGATGTCAGTTTATTACTTTCACCCAACATGGTAGATTGGTAGGCTCTTAACATATAAACCGCCCCAAAGATTACCGTCAAACCTGCAAACAATGCAAAATAGCGGTTGTATAGAAAGACTCCATTGAGCAATAAAAACTCTCCCACAAAACTATTGGTCAATGGCAATGCCACACTGCCGAGGGTGATAAACAAAAATAATAATGCAAGCTTAGGATTGACTGACCGGATGCCGCCCATCAGAGTCATATCCCGTGTACCCAGTCTTTTTTCAATAATATCAATGATAAAGAACAATCCTACCACGTTGATACCATGTGCCAGCATTTGTAAGAAAGCACCTTTGATACCGATGGCGTTGGCGGCAAAAATACCCGCACTGATCAATCCTACATGTCCTATGGATGACCAGGCTACCATTCGCTTAAAATCTTTTTGTGTCAGGGCGATGATTGATGCATATACAATTCCTATGATCGATAATACCATAACGGCATTTTGATTACAGGAAAGTCCTGCCGGCACCATCGGCACCAACCATCTGATCGCACCATATGTACCCATCTTCAGCATGATGCCCGACAATAACATAGTGGCCTGCGTAGGAGCATTGGTATAGGTATCCGGTTGCCAGGTGTGAAAAGGCCATACCGGCATCTTCACAGCAAACCCCAGGAATAATCCCCAGAAAACCAGGCACTGTTCAACAGAACTCATGGAAGCGCCTGCAGCGTACAACGCATTTATATCCCATGATCCTGCTTTATTGTACAGATAGATCAACGCTGCCAGCATAAAGAGTGATCCGAACAAAGTATATACAAAAAACTTGAAAGTAATTTTTGCTTTGTGTTCGCCACCCCATAATAAACAAATGAAATAAATAGGGATTAATGCCAATTCCCAGAAGATATAAAACAACAATCCGTCCTTAGCTGTAAATACACCAATCATGGCACCGATCATCATCCAGGCCAGAGGATAAAACCCCTTCGGATATCGATCCTCATCGATGCTCATAAAGATCAACGGTACAATCAAAGTAGACAATAAGGTCATGAATAATGACATGCCATCCAATGAAACCAACCAGGATGCATGTATACTTTGAATCCAGGAAAGATCGCTTTTTAATAAGGAATTGGTTGCATCTGCAGAATGCGTTCTCAACGCAAACACATTGATTAAAAATAAAATCAATGCTGCGGCTAACGATATATTCTTTGCACTACGACCTCCGGCAAAATAGATCAGCGCAGCTACAGCAAATGGAAATAATATGAGTAGGTTGGCCAACATATTTTAGAAGATTGAAACAATTAAAATTATGATCATGGCAATCACCATTGCCAAAAGATACGTGCCAAGATTGCCGTTCTGTGCGAGCCGGACTTTATCCCCTGTCCACCGAACCAGGGATCCGACACCATGTACGACACCGTCAATCCAGGAATGATCAACCCGTGTGGTCAATGTATGAGATAAATCATCGAGAGGCTGGCGAATGTTTGAATCATACGCTTCGTCTACATAGTATTTATTGTAAAGAGTCTTGGGCAGTCCGGACATTGATTCATCGGCGACAGGAATATAGTTATTCACTTTAAACTTCCTGTAACATAAGTATAAAGCAACTGCAGTAACCACCAGTGTAATAAAGATTAATATCCACTCGGTCGATGCGTTTGCCTCGGTTTCTCCCATCTTTATAACAGATGAAAGATAATGATCAAACCAATGATGCATACCCACCGATGCACCTATACCATGTGGAATCCCTATGAAACCAGCTATGGTGGCAAATATCGCCAACACGATCAATGGTATGGTTATCGAAGGCGGAGATTCGTGCAAATGATGTTCTTGCTCATGTGTACCTCTGAATGACCCACTGAAAGTCAGGAAAAGTAATCTAAACATGTAGAAAGTGGTCATAAAAGTCACGGCCAATCCTATGATGAATGGGATTAACCCACCTTTCAAATACAACTCTGCGTAAATTCCATCTTTAGAAAAGAAACCCGAGAACGGTGGCATGCCTGCTATAGCCAAACATCCCAGCAAGAATGTTATGTGCGTAATGCTCATATACTTTTTAAGTCCTCCCATGTTGCGAATATCCTGTTCGCCACCCATAGCATGTATTACACTACCGGCTCCAAGGAACAACAGCGCTTTAAAGAAAGCATGTGTCATTACATGAAATACGGCACCGGTATACGCACCTACACCCAACGCGAGGAACATATAACCCA
>CALMKY010000064.1 GCA_937867195.1 uncultured Saprospiraceae bacterium
CTAGTTTGAAAACCCCGCAAGCGGACGGAATCGTGCTTCAAAGCTGATGACGTCGACTGCGGGTACGTGAGAAATTGCTGAGGGGATCTTACCAATCCCCTCGGCATTCCTCTCGCGAGAATCTCCGCCCGACAGCCAAGAATCAAATCCTGGTTGTCGACTGATCAACAGTGACGAGACTCAAATTGAGGTGGCGATTCCTAAAACTAGGGATCGACACCTTAATTCTTTTACACCCTTCGGATTTTCTGTTCTCCGCCGCCAATCGCCTGATCTTGTTTTGCACAGCGAAGTTCGATTCCGATTCTCTTCGCTTTTCGAAGGCCGATCCCTTTCAGGAATACCTGCAAAAGACAACGCGCGCGGCATGAAACCATGCCGCGCGCGAGGAAGAAGATGACCGGCGAACGACGTCGCCGGTCGATGTCAGCCGATCAGCTATAGATCTCGAACAGGCCCGCGCCGCCCTGATTGACGCAGCCGCTGCTCGCGACGAGGCCACGCGCATCAACAGCCCGCACGCCACCACCACGGTCGACACGGCTCTGGAAGCCAAACACCTGACAGATTTGATTCCTGCCGACATGAGGCAATCGCTGATAGAGCAGACCGCGGCCAAGGTGGACAATGGATTTCTTGATCTGAAAGATATCCCGGTGGTGTACGGCGATTTCGCCATACGCGCAGAAACAGAACGCTGGTTGTTGATGACAGAATGGATCAAGATCCACACTCAAACGGCTCTTTATAGCGATCTTACCAGCGGCTTTGTCAGTGCCGGGTTTATCGAACAGGAAAAGGCGTTTTATAAAAAATGCGAGGCGCTCTGGCAAAAGGAACCCAAAGACGACGTGCCCTCGGGCATGGATGCCGATAAGTATTTTTGTGCCCAGGACTGGGAAATCAAGAACTGGATCACGGGGCCCATCAAAATCAATTTTAATAAGAATGACAGTGCCTCCATCACGTATTTAATTTTGGATTCACTGGATAACCAGGAAAGGAAAATCGAATGTCAGAAACTGAATGGTCAGTGGCTAATCAGTAAAATTGAATGTGACCTGGGTCAAAACATTGACTGATATGAACCAGTACAGTCAGTGTCAAGTCATGCAGTGACCCGCATTAAATTTATACCATGAAGATTGCCGAACAGTTTAGAAATGTATTTGAGCCCGGATTATTAAAAGAGATTGAAGAAAAGACATCGGTCGTTCAGATTAAAGAGGGTGAAGTGATTCTCGATATTGGACAGAATGTTAAAATCATTCCCTTACTCACCAAAGGCATTCTCAAAATCAGCCGCATGGATGAGAAAGGACAGGAACTGTTCCTGTATTATGTAAATGCACAGGAAAGTTGCGCGATGACATTTACGTGTTGCATGCAACAATATCCCAGTGAAATAAAAGCCACGGCAGAGACGGATGTGGAATTTATTGCTATTCCCATCCAGGTCATGGACGGATGGATTGCAAAATATCCAACCTGGAAAAGCTTTGTCATGCGTACCATTCGCAATCGCTTTAATGAATTATTGAATACGATCGACTTGCTCGCATTTCAAAAACTTGATGAACGGTTGATCCATTACTTAAAAGAAAAAGTAAAAAATACCGGCTCATCGCTGATCAATTTATCTCACGAACAAATAGCCCATGAAATGGCATCCTCCCGGGAAGTGATCTCCAGGCTTCTCAAGAAGCTGGAAAATGACAAAAAACTGATCCTGTATCGTCAGCAGATTAAAGTATTAAAAGATATGTGACCATTGTCACTGACTTGAAGCCTTTTGTTGATCCATCTTTGTTTCATCGTTCACTTCAAAATTTAAAACGTATGAAAAATAATTTAGGATCAATCGATAAAATGGTTAGAATCAGCCTGGCCTTGGTCATCGCTCTGCTATATTTTACTAACCTGATACATGGAACGGCCGCCATTCTACTGGGCATACTGGCCTTGGTCTTGGCTGTGACCGGTCTGATCGGTTTTTGTCCACTTTATGCAATGTTTCATATTTCTTCACTCAATAAAAACAAACCGGCATGAAACACGAAATCGAAACTCAATGGATGGGCAAAATGCAATTCAATGCCTTGGTTAATGGACATACCCTGGTCATGGATGCTCCCGAACGGGTAGGTGGTGAAGATCATGGTCCTATACCGAAGCCTTTTGTACTCACCGCATTGTCCGGCTGTACGGGCATGGATGTCATCGCCTTATTGAAAAAAAGAGGAATTCAATTGAAAGAATTTAATCTGAAAGTCAGCGGTGAAATAAGCAAACAGCCTCCTATTGAATACATTTCTGCTAATATTCTGTATGAAATGACCGGTAACCCGGATGATGAAGCAGCTGCTGTAGAAGCCGTCATGTATTCGCAGGAAAAAATATGCGGTGTCAGTCATATGCTTAAAAAAATAATGCCGGTGACCTGGCAGATCGTGTACAACGGACAGGAAGTTTTTAATAATCAATTGCAAACAGTTTTCCAATATAATTAGCATGACAACAAATAGTAAAAATAAAAACCATTTGAATCAAAAATCCAAAACCATTCTGGATGTAAGAAGTCCTATAGAATTTCAGGGTGGTCATGTCGAGGGTAGTCTCAACATTCCTTTGCAGGAAATCATGAACAAGATCGATCAAATCAAAAAATTACCAAAACCCATTATCTTGTGTTGTGCGAGTGGTATGAGGAGTCATCAGGCTACTATCTTGCTGCAAAATCAGGGTATTGATTGTCAAAATGGCGGATCTTGGTTGGATATAAATTTTTAAAATCGTATTCGGATGATAGAATATATTAAACAATGGCTTGGACTAGGCCCCTCGGTAAATTTGAAAGTATTAGTCCATAATGGAGCTCAGATCATAGATGTAAGGACTAAGGGTGAATATCAATCAGGGCATATTCAAGGATCGTTGAATATTCCTTTGCAAAGTCTGACGGATCAGATGGGAAAAATAAAGAAAGACAAAACCATCATCGTTTGTTGCGCATCCGGTTCGAGAAGTGCTGCTGCCAAATCCATTTTAAAATCGTATGGTTACCAGGATGTATACAACGGAGGAGGATGGATTTCACTGGAAAATAAAATAAAGTAATTGAGAAATAATTCCCAATTCTGTTATTTGGTTTTCTGAATAAAAGGCGATTTTAATAAATAGCCTGCAGTTTGCTTTTTGGGCTCATTAAATTCTTTAAGTCCATATTCAATCTCATCAGGAGAGATCCGATGCCAGGTGCCAAAGATGCGGTCCCAAAAAGTAAAGACATCGCCGTAATGACTGTCGGTATATTTCTGTTCATTTGAATGATGGATTTTATGCCATCCCGGAGTAGAAAATATATAACGGGCATATCGCTCAATAAAATTTGGCAACCGGATATTGCTGTGTTGCATAATAACAAAAATCAATGCAATCGTTCCATAAATCGTAAAGCTGACCATCGACACTCCGAATACCATGACTGCCACGGAAAAATACAATCCCTGGGTTAAGACGACTTCGACCGGATGAAATCGCAAAGAAGAGGTTGTATTTAACGCCAGGTCAGAATGGTGCACTCTATGAAACCTCCATAGCAAAGGCCATTTGTGCTGCAAATTGTGAAATCCATAACTACCTAAATCCATCAACAACATACCCAGTATCACGCTAAGCCATACAGGAAGTGGTAATAAATACAAAATACCAATATGATGACTGATCGAATACTGTAATGCGGTTACCACTCCCATTCCAACAGCTGCATTGAACAGAATGGCTATCAGGGTCAGGATCAGGTTTTGAATATCGTGTTTTTTCTTATTGACCGGTTTAGCTAAATAAGGAAATACGTTTTCAAGGCTATACATCAAGACCAGCATACCAAATAGTATGACGGGTTGAAGGTCGGCGAGTTTTTGGATCATGACGTTAATTTAGGATGTATACGTAGCTTGAAGCAATTTGGATTTGATGATATAACTAAATTATTTGCTTGTGAGCAGTTGAACTGAGACTTTTTTAGTTTTTTAATTCGTGTAGTCGAAAACTGCTTGTGAGCAGTTGAACTGCGACTTTTTATTCTTAATTCGTACAGTCGAAAACTGCTTGTGAGCAGTTAAATTGCAACTTTTTATTCTTAATTCGTACAGTCGAAAACTGCTTGTGAGCAGTTGAACTGCGACTTTTTCAGTAAACAGAACTTCTTGTAATTCTTATATCTTTGCGCCCCAATGTTTACATTAAATATTTATCTGAAATTTGCGGGCATCGCGGTAGGTATATTCGGTGGCATCGCCTTAGCATTTGCCTTTGGTTTTTGGTGGGCATTTCCTCTCATATTAGCAGGTCTCATTTTATTAGTAAGTTATATTTTATTAGGAACGGTTCAATCCGCGGCTCAATTCATGGAGAAGCAGGATTTTGCGGCAGCTAATAAAAGATTGGATCTGACCTTTTTCCCTCAATGGCTCTACAAACCCAATTGTTCCTATTTTTATATGATCAAGGGATCGGTGGCAGCTCAGCTTAAAGATTTTGATAAGGCTGAGACCTTATTGCTTAAGGCTAAAGAAATCGGTCTCCCTACCGGTAATGAAAAAGCCATGGTGGCATTGCAACTTGCCAATTTCGCTGCCATGAAAAATAAATGGAATCAGGCCCAGGTCTTTATGAAAGAGATCGGAGACTATAAAATCACAGAACCTGCCATCAAAGAACAGGTAAAACAATTTGATATGGCACTGAAACAACGCGGCCAACAAAAGCATATGATGGGTGCCGATCCACGCATGATCAGAATGAGAAGAATGAAAAGATAGTACTCGCCATGATCACACGTACGAGTTACGATGTACGATATATGCGCAGCATCCTATGGACGATTGATTGACGAATTAATATTTACGATGTAGATTATTGCGAGCGCAAATCATCCAATTTTAAATACATCGTAATTCGTAATTTCGTGATTCGTGAATTATTACATTGGTTTTCCAATCTTAGCGATCACTTCACTTGGATAATAAAAGACCCCACTCCTGGTTTCCTGTGCTACTTTAATCATACACCTGGCCACTTTTTCTCCTTCTATGGGCGTAATTTTTGAGAATAGCTTAGGACCGATTGCCTTTAATGCAAGACCAACCCCAGCAGATATGGATTCCAATGTTCTTTGCTCATTCCGTTCACCGAGTAGTAAGGAGGGTCGTAGGATATGGATGGCCCAAAACTCAAGCTGCTTGATATAGTCTTCGATGAGTCCCTTGACCTGGTTATAAAAAAACAATGATTTTGCATCCGCGCTGAGCGCTGAAACCAACATGAGTTGATTCACTCCGTTGGATTGGGCAATCCCTGCAATTTTGGTGATATAATCGTATTCGATATGATGGAATGCTTTTTTGGATCCGGCTTTTTCCATGGTGGTTCCGAGGCATATAAAAAGGTCATGACCGCGGATCCATTGCATCCAGTCCAATATTTCTTCCAGGTCTACGATATGGGTTTCGAGCTTCAGGTGCTGTAGATCAACCTCCTTACGATAAAACGCTATGACTTTCTCATACGCCGGATGATTCAAAAGTTGATTGACTACCTGAGCTCCAATCAAACCCGATGCACCGAATACAAGG
>CALMKY010000065.1 GCA_937867195.1 uncultured Saprospiraceae bacterium
TTAAACGAACGTTTAATTAATATTGTAAAAATTTTAAACTTTGAGAATCATTAACAAATCACTTTCCGGAGTGGGGGCCTTTACACAAAACGAGCATTTGTACTTTTTAGAGCTCATCAATCCACCTTCAATATTCGTAATTGATGTGGTGCATATGAGGGGATTGTATTATAAAAGGGTGAACAAGTTGTTGCTTCTAAAATCACCCGGCTGGTAGTATGATTTTCTCCAATCCAGGAATATTTTTTTATCCTTGCTACTGCTTCTCGTATGACGTAAACATCACACGATCTTCAGGATAAGAATGATCAACCCTTGGTATACATAATTGAAAAACCAAATTTATTAGAGTTATTGCTTTATAAATTTAGCCATTTGAACACCGGCATCCACCTTTATCTTGATCCAATAAGCTCCCGGTGAAAGATTTTTTACCGAAAGAGTGGAAAGACTTTGATTGGGAAATGTACCCTGCATCAACACCTGGCCCTGAAGGTTGATGACTTCATATTTTTTGGCATTTGCACTGGATTCGATCGATATCATATCCCGGGTGATCGTAGGATATAATTTAAATGAATTTGATTTAGGGTCTTCACCGATTGGCGTTGTTAAGTCAAATTTAGTACCTGAATTGAGGACTTCATTGTTGCCGGCGTTTTGCACGAAGGCAAGAGCATACATCTCTTCAGGCTTCCATCCCGAACTATCTTTATAATTAAAATCAAATTTTTGTTCGTTATTATTGATGATGGTAATTTTAGTTCCAGTCGACGCTGTGAGATATTTTCTGAAAACATTGTAATGATCCACCTCTCCGTTTTGTGAGGTAAATTTTAGATTTTTCTCTGCCAATAAAACGATCAATCGTAAGTCTCCACTGATCGCTCCTGAAGATTTAATGGTAACCGTAACCGATCGGTTATCTCCGGTCCCTTTTTCTGTCACAGAAACTAAGAGAGGACTGTTTTTGGAAATTTCAGATTTGAGTTCATTTTCAGTAAACGATTGTTCCGCTTTTGAGTTGACGCCGTTCATGACGACAGAGGGTGTACCGGATATTTTGTAATAACTGGCCCTTTCCTGATTCCCGGCTTTATTGTATAGATATAAGGGACATTTATCATAAGGATAGGGTGGATGAATCGAAACATGATGTACATTTTGCGGATATTTCTGAATCGTAGAGTAAAAGGATGGATTGGCTCCTGCGCAGATCGGGCACCAGGTATTCGTAAATTGTTCCAACAGTACAAATTTGGGGAAGGTTGACTGACCAATTCCTATCACATGGGATGATAGAAGCAGGACAGAGAGCATTATTTTTTTCATATTCTCATGAATCTTAAGAAATGGCAAAGATAGAACGGAACTTTAACATGGAAGATTGAGCTTAATATGATTTTAAGGTTAGATTTTAATGTCTATTTTTGTTAAAAATATCAATTTTGTTCCATGTCATATATCCCCGATTTTACCTCAGGCAATGTTTGGATCAGCTTGCTTACACTTACTTTTTTGGAGATTGTTCTGGGAATAGATAATATTATTTTTATAACGATTATCTGTTCACGGATCGAACCCGATAAGCAATCAAGAGCGCGTACCTGGGGATTGTTTATTGCCATGTTAATGAGGATCACCTTATTATTCGGTATATCAGCATTTATGGCCATGCAAAAACCGATCCTTAGTTTTCATACTGCTTTATCCTCCGGTGAGTTTTCGATTCAAAGTTTGATTTTGATATCAGGGGGTTTGTTCTTACTCTATAAAGCATCTTCCGAAATTTTTGAAAAACTGGAAGGCATTGATCATCCCCAAACCTAAACCGATCAAGGCCGCAACCGTAAAGATGATCCAAAGCGGCGCTTCGGGCAGGTAGATCGTCATCAGTTTGACAGTCGCATATTGGGCAAAGACGGCCACTGCGGTAAATGAGACATCGATTCCGCCCGATATAATGACGATCAATGTCCCCATCGCAAAAAGGCCTATGACGATGCTGCTGCGCAACAGGTCAAACAGATTGCCAATGGTCAAAAACACCGGGCTGACTACGCCAATATAGATCGATCGTACAACAATGGTTAA
>CALMKY010000066.1 GCA_937867195.1 uncultured Saprospiraceae bacterium
AGGAGTATTGGATTATTTAAAAATCGATAGTGCCGACGTGGTAGGATACAGCATGGGTGGATCCATTGCTTACCAGTTTGCCATTCAAAGTCCCGGGAGACTGAGAAAATTAGTGATCATTTCATCTACCTACAAGTCCAGCGGTTGGCTACCTGAAGTAAATAAAGCATTTGACTCGTTTAAGCCGGAGTTTTTTGATAATACGCCTATGAAAGCAGAATATGATAAAATAGCGCCAGATAAGTCAAAATGGCATCCGTTTTTACAACAGATGTTTGATTTTGCGAAGCACCTTTTGATTGCGGGGATTCCAATATTGCTAACATTACCGCACCGGTCTTAATTATCTCGGGTGATAATGATGGCCTGGATAAAGTCGAATTGATGAAAACGTATGAGCTATTGGGAGGAGGAGTCTCCGATCTAAAACCTATGCCCAAATCTCATATTGCCATCATGCCAAACCAGGGACATGTAAGTCTGATGATGCAGACGAAAACGATTGTGACTTATCTGCAGGATTTTTTAAAATAACAAAGTATTTGATTTAAACCTCATAGTTAATACTTACAAATGGTAAATGTCATAACCCAAATCCTGATCAATGCACCGATAGAAAAAGTTGCAGACTATGCGACTAATCCTGATCATGCACCTCATTGGTATGTCAATATTAAATCGGTAGAATGGAAAACACCAAGACCTGTTTCCGTTGGAACACAAGTTGCGTTCGTTGCTCATTTCCTTGGTCGGACACTTGCCTATACTTATGAATGTGTGGAATTGATTCCAGGTAATAAAATTGTAATGAAGACAGCGGAAGGTCCATTTCCAATGGAGACCACGTATACATGGACTGCCATTGATGAAAAGATTACTAAAATGACGCTTCAAAATAAGGGCAACCCTAGGGGCTTTTCAATGCTGATTGCTCCATGGATGGCCTTTATGATTCGTAAATCAAACATAAAAGATTTGAAAAGTATTAAAAAAATTTTAGAAAATAAATAATCTACCTCGCATGTATAAATACAGTCCGAATATGCATTTTTGAAAAATGGTGGCAACCATCCCTGTTGTCTTAGATCATTTGATCAACTGAATTCTCCCATTTCAATCTTTAAATCTCCTTTCCCTAATAAATCATACATCATAAAACAAATCCCGGATACTGCCAACGATTCTCCTACCCCAATCCAATCATCACCCGATAACGTAAAAGCCCTGGGCAGATGCAATAAAATAAACCATCCAAGAATCTGCATGCCCAAAAGCCATAAAGCTGTTTTTTGATATCTTGGAATCAATATCCCGATGCTTCCCAACAACAGGCATACTCCGGCGAGATACACAAAAAACATTCTCAATGGAATAAAATCCATTATCAAATCGCGGCAAAAAACCGGATACTGAAAATGCGCTATTCCGCATAAATAAAAGAATACGGAGAGTATTATCATATTGGTATACAAGACCCTGCCCCGGTATTTTGTATAATCCGCATATTCTGTTAATACTAATACTGCACCGCTGATCAGCCAAAGGGATTTAAATCCATTGATGCTGTCTCTCCATTGATTCAGGATATGCCTTGAAGTTGCTAACAAGAAAATAAGGCCAATCATACAGATCAAAGCATACGATCCGTAAAGATTAAACCAAACCATTACGATACAAATCAATAGCAATGCCGATCCCAGGTAAGCCAAAGTTGGATTTAAAGTATTCAGAAAGTCAAAATGAGGAGGTCGGGTCATCGCAAAATCACCTTTAAAAAAATCATAAACCGACAGCTCGACCATCGCAAGGAGGTACATGATTTTCCCGATCGTACAGTAATTCTTTAAATAGGGCTTCATATTTTTTTTAATTCTCAAAAATAAATGGCCGCCTAAAGACTGTTCTTCAAAATATTGCCCTAAGATTTATGGACTTATTCGTTACTTTGCATTAAATAGTAAATCATATGATCAAGATCAAATTTGGTACAGATGGTTGGAGAGCCATCATTGCGGATGACTATACCGTAGAGAATGTATTGAGAGTAGCCAAAGGCACAGCGGATTGGCTAAATAAAAAAAATATGTCCAAAGTAGTTGTGGGCTATGATCCCCGATTCGGTGGTGCTTTGTTTGCTGAAAATGTCGCCAATCTTCTGGCCGGTGAAGGAATGCATGTCTATCTTAGTGATGATTTCGCTTCTACTCCGATGGTTTCACTTGGAGTCGCACACCTCAAAGCTGATATCGGAGTCGTGATTACTGCCAGCCATAACCCGCCATCGTATAATGGTTACAAACTTAAAGCATCCTACGGTGGTCCAATGATACCAAGTGAAATTACCGAGATTGAAAATATGATTCCAGACACTATACCTGCGATTCAATCTCCTAAAGGCAAAATAGAAAAGGTAGATTTCGAATCCATTTACATGGAAAAAGTAAAAGCGTCCTTCGATCTGGATGCCATCCGCCAAGTAGCGATGCCATTTGCTTACGATGCCATGTTTGGGGCAGGCCAACGAGTCATGAAAAAATTATTCCCGGAAGCCATTCATATACACAGCGATCATAATCCAGGTTTCCACGGTCAGGCACCAGAACCAATCGAACGAAATCTCAGTGAACTCATCGCGGCCATGAAATCCGGTAAAGGACTTAAAGTTGGTGTAGCCACTGACGGTGATGCTGATCGCATCGGGATGGTGGATGAAAATGGGGAATTTGTAGATTCACATCATTTGCTCTTATTATTACTATACTATGGTCACCATTTCAAAAAACAAACCGGTAAAGTCTTGATTACTTTTTCCGTAACCGATAAAGTAAAAAAATTAGCTGACCTTTTTGGCCTCGATACCATCGTCACGAAGATTGGATTTAAATACATTAGTGAATTGATGCTGACCACACCAACTTTAGTAGCCGGAGAAGAATCCGGTGGCATTGCAGTTGCAGGTCATATTCCAGAACGGGATGGTATCTGGGTTGCCCTTGTCATCCTTGAATTCATGGCCAAGACCGGCAAATCATTGACACAACTCATCCAGGACGTATATGCATTGATCGGTGCCTTTAAATGTGATCGATACGATTTACATCTCGAAGAATCCCAAAAGCAGGCTATCATCAAAGCATGTGTCGAGAATAAGATTCCATCTCTCGGTGATTATAAAATAGAATCAATAGAAAACATGGATGGCTTTAAGTTTCTGTTAGGTTATGATCGATGGGTCATGGTCAGACCTTCCGGCACCGAGCCTGTATTGCGGGTCTATGCTCAGGCAGCAGATACAGATAATGTAAAAAAACTACTCAATGCAGCCAAAGAGACCTTGCTAAAAATATCTTAACTAACAGGTATTGGTTTTAGCTATTAATTTGATGTTTCAATGATCAAAAGATATGGTTTGCTCCTGGCAATAACAATGGTTTATTGCCTTACCTTTTCTCAAAATGCCGGCAAAAGGTATTATCAGGAAATTTTTACAAACGTCCAATCGGCTAATTATACTTATGGAAGAAACGCACCTGTCTTTGGTGATTCAATCGACCTTACGCTTGATTTATATGAACCGGTAGGTGACAAAGAAACCAAAAGACCATTGATCGTATTAGCTTTCGGTGGAGCCTTCGTTACGGGAGACCGCACGCAGCTTGGCGAAGAAGCAAAATATTTTGCCAGACTTGGTTATGTGGCTGCCTGTATTGATTATCGTATCTGGCCTATCTTATTAGCCGGCTTTCCTGATTCTACTAATATTTCCAGGGTCGCGGTGATGGCAATATCTGATATGAAAGCTTCAATCCGATACCTCAAATCAAGGGCTGGCGATTTCAAAATAGATTCATCTCTGATTTTTGTGGGGGGAGTAAGTGCGGGTGCCGTTACAGCAATTCAAACGGCCTACCTGGATCCTAAAGATTCGATCTCTACCGGTTTAAGGACATTAATCAATACGAACGGAGGATTCGACGGGAATAGCAATACAATACCAGGCACCTCCAATGTGAAAGGAGTTCTTAATTTATCCGGCGCCATCTTCAATCTTAATTGGATCTCCCAGGGCGAAGCACCTATAGCCAGCATCCACGGTACAAACGATGCCACGGTCCCATTTTTGACTGACCGGGCGGTCGGCATCATCACCATGAATGGAAGTGGGGCCATGGCACCGGTATTATCGAGTAAAAAAATTCCCAATTTTTTAGTTGCTGTACCGGGAGGACAACATACTGATATTTATTTTGATACTAAATACAAGCCCTACCTTGACAGTTTTACACTCAAAGCAACTAAAATGTTTGCGGATATCATAGGCGGAAATATACTATTGGATATTCAAAGGCAATTCAATGTAGAATATAAAATATATCCGAATCCGGCAACGGATCATTTATCGATAGAAAGTGAAAAACGACCGATTTCAGTTCAATTATACAATCTGGAAGGACAGGCTATGCCGGTTCAGGTACGGGACAAAAATGTATACTGGAATACATCTCAGATACCGCAAGGCTTATATTATGCAGTAATTCATTTCGATGCCTTTTCACCACAGGTAATATCCAAAATCGTTATTCAATAATAATTATTCATTAAAATCAGCGCATGTTGATTTCCTTTTTATTCATATTCAGTGGGTTATTGAATCCGGCAGTACCGATTGATCCATTGATTCAAAAAGAATTAAAAAATAAAAACACAGCAGACATCCTTTGTGTATTGAAATCTCCATATGAAAAAATTAAAGATCTTACGGAGCATTTTGATACAAAAGAGCAAAAAGGAATTTTCGTTTACACTCATTTACAAGAGTATGCAAATAAAAGTCAAGCTTCTTTAATTTCCTATTTGAAAGCGCATCATTATGCATTCAATTCTTTTTTCATAGTAAACGCCATACGCATTCCGCAAGCAGATCAGAAACTAATAGAATATCTGTCTATTCTTCACGAAGTACATCGAATCGAATTCAACAGTCCATATCAATTAATAAGGCCGGTGGATCCGGTTTCCTTACATGACCTTGAAACCAGGTCACCACTTGCAATTGAATGGGGCATACTCAGAATAAAAGCGGACAGTGTGTGGGCATTGGGATTTCGGGGCCAGGGAATTACTGTAGGCAGTGAAGATACTGGTGTAGAGCTACATCCTGCTATTAAAAATAATTATCGTGGCTTTGGAGCAACCCTGGATCACAACTACAATTGGCATGATGCGATACATGTACTCAATCCACTAAATAAAGACGCTAATCAAAATGAGTACAATAATCCGTGTGGTCTGGATACCATAGCCCCATGCGATGATGATAACCATGGCACTCATACGACCGGTATTATGGCAGCTTCCGATTTTCAGATTGGCGTAGCTCCGGAAGCCAAATGGATCGGATGTCGGTGTATGGAACGAGGTTGGGGTATGCTGACGACTTATATTGAATGCTTCCAATGGTTTTTAGCTCCTACGGATACATCCAATAAGAATCCGGATCCCCGCAAAGCACCTCATGTAATCAATAATTCCTGGGGCTGTCCCAGTCAGGAAGGTTGCAATCCATCCAATTTTAGAACAATGGAAGTCGTAGTGAATACATTGAAAGCAGCTGGCATATTTGTAACTGTATCTGCCGGGAACAGCGGAGCCTTGGGGTGTGGAAGCATCAGTGATCCTGCAGCTATCTTTGAATCCTCCTTTACAGTGGGTGCCACCAATGTGCAGGATACGATCGCAGGATTTAGCAGTCGTGGACCTGTTTCCGTCGATGGCAGCAATCGGCTAAAGCCCAATATCTCTGCACCAGGCGTTTCAGTGAAATCAACTATTAAAAATGGCCAATACGCAAGTTTTAGCGGCACCAGTATGTCTGGTCCACATGTAGCTGCCTCTGTAGCATTGATTTTGTCTGCCTTTCCTCAATTAGCAGGTAAAGTCGATTTATTAGAAAATATTCTTGAATCATCGGCCGATCATAAATTCACCCAGCTTTCCTGCGGGCGGGACAGTCTTACCACGATACCCAATAATATTTTTGGTTATGGCAGACTCAATGTTTTAAAAGCTTATCGGTTGGCGAATATATTTATGACGACTCCGGTCCAGATACAAAAGAACGATCTTATAAAAATTTATCCCAATCCTGCTCACGACCTGATCATCATCGATGCACATCAAGCCCATATTCTATCTGTTGAATTAATCAATGTACAAGGTGGGATAGTAAAAAATGAAAGAAAAATCGATCAGTCTCAATATGCTTTGGAAACCAATGGCTTAACCGCAGGATATTATTTTTATAAAATCAATACGGACCAGGGTCAAAAAACAGGTAAACTGATTATCCAATAAGTTTGAAATAAATTAGGAATGGATTGCTTAGATTGACAATACACATCACATTGGGTTTTGTCTCCATTTTTTTTTCTCGGCATTTCTTTTTTTATTATCCAATCGGGTAAGGATGCTCGCCCGGGGAGGTGATGTTGCATGCCTTTTCTTTTTGGGAACTAGGTTTGTCTCCAGTAAATTTTTAAGTTTAACGATGACGGCTTCTTTATTTGTATGCTGCGATCTGCTTGTCATGCTTGATAAAAATAGTTCTCCGTGAATATTTATCCTATTTGCACATTTTTCTTTGATGGTCTTTTTTTGTTCTTCTGTCAATCCACTCGCATCGATATTAAAATAAAGTGTAACCTTCGTCTCCGATTTATTTACATGCTGACCTCCTGGTCCACTGCTCCGACTGGTATCGAAGCGGGCATGTTCCAGCAATGAATCGATATCCGGTATTAAAGTCATACTTTCAAATTAAGCTCTAGGCAAATAAATAAATTGGGCTCCCAGTTCACTTAATACAAAAAAGCAAATATAATCTTGCGGTGATTTAAAGGCTGCTTTAAACGCATTGACTTTATTTGGTTGAATGATTTTCTTTTGGATGAATTCTTCCAGGGTCGAAACATTGATATTCCAGTTACCATTTACTTCATGGCGCTTTATGATCGGAATGCCGGCATCAAATGTATCCTGATGAGCGATGAAAATCGGATATTCAGTAATTTCCCTTTCTAAAATAATATCCAGTGCCGAGTTCATTGCCTTGCGATAGGCCATGAGTTCCTCTTGTAATTGTATAAATTTTTCAGCTCCGGCTTGCATATCCTGTTTATTTGATAAGTTCTAACAAAGTTACATTCTCGATATGAGCGGTGTGAGGAAACATATCGACCGGTTGAGAAACGATGTGCCGGTACTTAGTTGAAAGCAATTTGATATCCCTGGCCTGTGTTGCGGGATTACAGCTGATGTAAACGATGCGCGGTACTTCTATGTCCGTCAAAAAAGGGATACTGTCCTGATGTAATCCGGCTCTGGGTGGATCAAGAATGATGAGATCGGGTTTTCCCTCTTTTTCAAAGATTCCTTCTTTGAGCATTTTCATTACATCCCCTGTGTAAAAAGTGGCGTTATTGATTTTATTTAATTCGGCATTGATGTGTGCATCGTCTACGGCTTCTTTAATTTCTTCCACACAGATCACTTTAGAAGCTTTATGAGCCAGATAAAGCCCGATCGTTCCCGTACCGCTGTAAAGATCATAGACGATCTCATTCCCCTGCAGGTTGGCAAACTCTTCTGTGAATTGATATAGTCTGAATGCTTGTTTCGAATTGGTTTGAAAAAAGGATTTAGGCCCGATTTTAAACTTTAAATCCCCTAATTTTTCAATTAAATAACCTTGACCAAATATGAATACCGGGGTAAGATTGAATATCGAATCATTCCATTTTGTGTTGATGATATTATACAAAGTGATGTTTGGAAATTGTTCCTGTATTGCCTGATTGATGGATTCAATGTTCGCGGGTTGGTCCTCACCAAAAATTAACGTCACCATGCAATCACCGGCTACATTGGTCCTGACGGTAATATTTCTCAACAAGCCATTGTGTTCCTTTACATTATAATACGAAAGATTGTGTTCTGTTGAATAATCCTTTATAAAATTGCGAATGGCATTGCTCGGATCATTTTGTAAATAACAATGGTCTACATTAATAATTTTTTCAAAGGATCCGGGTCTGTGAAATCCAAGGGCTTGTCTGATCAATGGTACGTCTTGGTTTAATTCATCCGGCTCAAGCCACCGGGCCCCAAAACTAAACTCTAATTTATTCCGGTAATATCGATCCTGATCCACACCTGATATCGGCCTTATGTCGGGGTCCTGTATTCCACCGATGCGGGTCAAGGCATCGAAGACATTCTTTTGCTTATACTTTAATTGACCTTCGTAAGACATATGTTGCCATTTACATCCTCCACACGATCCGAAATGAGCACAAAATGGAGTAACCCGATATTCTGAATCTTTTATTCTCGAAGTGGGTCTCGCATAGCTTACTTTACCCCTTCTTATTTTAGCTTCGATGTGGACGATATCTCCCGGTACAGTATTTTGCACCATATATACCTTTCCATCCGGAGCCCGGCCCACGCCCTGTCCCTGATCTCCGATATCGACTATGGAAATCTCGGTTACTTCTATCACCTTTGACTTTGACATTCGCTCTAATTCACTAATTAATTGGCAAAATTACTTTTTCGGATATACATTTATTTGGAGAGTTTGATCTCTACTCTCCTGTTATTAGCCCGACCCGTGTCGGTATCGTTGCTGCTGATTGGTTTGGATTTACCAAATCCTGAATAATTCAACCTCTCTACAGAAATTCCTTTACTGATTAAATAATCAAACACTGCTTTAGCTCTTGATCTGGATAAAGTCAGGTTATCGGCATCATTGCCTACATTATCGGTATGACCTTCGATCGAACACTTAATTCCCTTATTTTCATTTAAAAAATAAATCAATTGATCCAATTCCACATAAGAATCTTTGAGCAAAACAGCCTGATTCGTTTCAAACAATACATTTCTTAAAATAATGTGTTGGGCAGTATCGATGGTTAACAAAGGGCGCAAAACGATTACATAATTCCGAAGTCTCATGGGAGGCATAGGCAATTTGATTCTTTCCGAAACAAATGTGAATCCAGGCTTAGAATAATTAATTTGATATGTTTTACCTTCGGGTAATAATATTGAAAACTCTCCATCCTGATCAGAATATAGGGAGTCGACTGCAAGCTCAGAAGAATCAGCATAAACCATAATTCTCACTTGACTCAGTTTAGGAGGAAAGGTATGAGCCTCTTGCTTATTACGATGCTGAGTACTCTGTATAGAATCAACGACGGTAATTCCCTGCATCAGTGCACATTCCGTTGCTTTCAAACCGTACGGCAATTTAACCGACCTGATATTGCTCTCTATCAATTCATTTCTCGACGAAATGGTTTGATCGGTTATATATGCGTCTAAGCCATTGCGGGCGACGGTTAGGGCACCTTGATCTTTAAAATCATTGATTGGATATCCGAGATTGATAGGTGATCCCCACTTATTTAATTTGTTTTTATAAGAAACAAATAAATCATAAGAGCCGAATCCTGGCCAACCATCGGATCTGAAATATAAAGTCCGCTGATCAAAATGAAGTACCGGCGAATTTTCATTCCATTTAGTATTGATGCTGTCACCGGCCTGATACGGTCGCGCCCAGTTATTCCCTACTTTATTACTGATCCAGATATCATAACCTCCTTTGCCACCCGGACGATCCGATACAAAATAAAGAGAGCGACCGGTTACGGATAAACATGGCTGTGATTCCCAATATTGAGTATTTATTCTCGGCCCCATATTGATTGGTTTAGACCAGGTGCCTTTCGTCAATTCGGAAATATACAGATCGCAATTTCCATAACCATCCTGCGAACCGCATCGGGTAAAAACAATCGTCTTGCCATCGCCGCTAATCGTATGGGCTCCCTCATTCATGGGCGTGTTTTGAGACCAGGAAGTTACAGTATCTTTTTCGAATGAATAAATATACAAATCCTCATTTCCCTGGGTCCTTCGTGTAAAGACAAGTTGTTTATTCAATGCGTCAATGGAAGGTAAATATTCTGGAACAGAAGTATTGATCCTCGTCATTGAATTAAACTTTATTTGAAAAGAATCTTTCAGGTGTGACAGGGCATATTGAGCCTGGTCTTGCCAATGCTGTACACTTGACCTGGATGTGGAATCTTTTGCATTACCTGATAAATAATCATGAGCCGCCTGAAGTGCAACAAGATAGTTTCCATAGAAAATGGCAGATTTAGTTAAATTATACAATAGGGCACTTCTGCCGGAAACATTCAATTTCAATAAAGCTTGTAACTGTTGGATGGCTTGATCGCCGTCCATGAATTGATCGTATAGATTGAATAGACCTAGTCTGGCATCTATCCTTTGAGGATCATACTCGATTGCTTTTTGGTAATCCTTTACTGCTGCAGCCAGGTTATTTTCTAAAAGATCCTTCCTGGCTTTTTCAATTGATTTATCGGCTTTATCCTTCTGGGCAAATAAAGGAAGAATGCATACGCTCAGTACCGGAATAAAAAAATACTTCATCGGTCAGCATGAAGTTTACTTCGATGATAATAATTTTTGCGCTTCTTTATTGCCCAGCGTAGATGCCGCTTTCAGGTCGGCTATGAATCCGTTTTTGCCGGCAAGTTTTTTAGCCAATCCACGCAGCAATAACAATTCTGCCTTAGAGATTTTGGATTTATTATCATCTTCTTCAATCGCTGACAATGCTGCATTAAACCGATTGGCAGCTTCTTCAAATTGTTCTTGCTCCATCAGGACCTTACCATACATATAGGCTGCGTCACGCTTTTTAGCATGATTAGGATCTTTGGGATCAAATTGACGGTCGGCAAATAGCTTGAGTTCAAAAGCGGATTCTTTCATTTCCTTTTTATTAAAATGAAATTCACCTTTCTGATAGCGTGCCTGCCAATGCACAGATTGCAAGGCCAATGACTTTGCAATGGTCATGCCCAGATCAGCCATTCCGTTTTTTTCGTTCCCATCAATAAAATGAACTTGAGCCCTTCCATAATAAGCTAACGCATTATTTTCATCAAACTGGATCGCTTTATTGAAATCAGCTAGGGCGTCTTTAAAATTTTTTAAAGTAAAATTGACGTAACCCCGACGCTCATAAGCCTGGCTGTGCCGGTCATACTTCATGATGGCCAGATTAAAAGCTGCGATAGCTTCTTGTTCTTTACCTTTTGTACCAACCAGTTTACGACCTTTTAAAAACTCCTGAACTGCCACTTTATCGCTTTGGGGCTCGATCATTTTATGACGTAAAATTTTACCATTATCGATCAACCATGCGCCCATCGTGCCGGCTACGGCAAACTGCGCCATATAATCGAGCAGGTTTAAGGTATTGGTAAAATAACGTTCTGATGCTTGCGTTACCAATCGGGGAATGTCTATCGAACCGGCGTCCATCATAAAAATTTGTTCCGGCTTAAACATGACTTCATTGCGATAATATTGCTCGGCTCTTGCCTGATACATCTGCACTGCTTTCTCCATATTTTTTCCTATTCCAAATTCCAATCGCCCCTGGAAAATAGATTTATGAAAAACTGGATTATTAGCAGCTGCATTCATATACTTATTGTATCTATTTGGTTTATAGCTTCGTAGTTTATTTAGTTTTGATACCTTCCCCAGCTTTCGGTCTTGCGATCGAATCACATGTCAATCAAATGACTACATATTTGAGTTTCTTAATGTGGGACCTGGTTGGCTTCCTAACTGTTTGTAATCCACGAAGATATGGCTTTTTTAGGAATTCGGTAAGAATTTTACATAAATACCTCAGAATTAGGCATATTTTCGACGAATTCCCAGATTGCTGGGTAATTTTTATCCAAAGACCAAACCACCTTCCGTGCAGTTTTGACAAATATCGATCCTGTCACGTGATCTTAAAATCGACGATCTGAAAGCCCCATACTTCGAACCCTTCCAAATCTCTCCAAACGTGACGGATTTGAGATCACCCAATCTGTGATTTGCATCTTTATCAAAACAACAAGGTACCACCAGACCGTCCCAGGTGATTACACATGCATGCCACATTCGCCAGCAATGATTGAGCAATGGGTTCTTAATGTTGAATACTCCGGCAGCATTTGGATTATACCGGCTGTATTCCGTTTGAAGTGGTATCAAATCATTGCCATTTTTATAATCATAAATCTGAGCAGTTTTTAATCGGACTTCGTCTACGCCGAGGGCTTTTGCCAACTCATAAACTTCCGGTATCTGATGTTCGTTGGGCCTTACCACTAAAAATTGAAAAATGATGTGAGGATAATTTTGCTTTCTTTGATTGCGAGCCCGTATCAATTTTCGGGTCCCCTCTAGTACCTGATCCAGTTTCCCCCCGATCCGATATTGTTCATAGGTTTCCTGGGTCGTACCATCGATGGAAATAATTAAGCGGCTCAACCCGGAATCCAATGTCTTTTGAATATTATCATCAGACAGAAAATGACCGTTAGTCGAAGTAATCGTGTAAATCCCTTTTGATTCTGCATACCGCACCATATCGAGAAACTTTGGATTGATAAAGGGCTCACCTTGAAAGTAAAACATTAAACTAGTAAGTGTGGGGCTTAGTTGGTCCATAGTTTTACTAAAAAAATCTGTTTTCAGGTTGCCTTCCGGCCTCGTAAATGCGCGCAAGCCACTGGGACATTCAGGGCATCTCAAATTACATGCGGTGGTAGGTTCGATGGAAACGGATAAAGGCAAGCCCCAATGAAAATTTTTCTTTGTCCATTTACTCAAATAATACGAAGCGAAAAGTTTACATGCATTGATTATTTTGATCAGGGTTAAATGGTGGATCATTCTCTTTGTATCATGCCAGTGCAATTTCATTCTATCCCAAAGGTACTAGACTCCTTATTTTTGCAGACGTCTCATGAATAAATATTTAGTCGTCGGTCTGGGCAATCCCGGCAGTGAATATAAAAATACACGGCATAACGTCGGCTTTCAGCTCCTGGATTACCTGGCGAATAAAGTCAATGCCGGCTGGACCGGTGACCGGTATGGAATGAGATCGGATATGAAAATAAAAGGCAGGTCGATTACTTTGATCAAACCGGATACCTATATGAATCTTAGTGGTAAGGCTGTACAATTTTGGATCAATAAATTAAATATCGAACCGCAGAATGCTCTCATCATCCTCGACGATCTAAACCTTCCGTTCGGTACACTGCGAATGCGCAAAAACGGCAGTGATGGCGGACACAATGGATTAAAAAACATCCAGGAAATATTACAATCCATTGAATATCCAAGACTGCGAATCGGTATAGGTAATGAATATCAAAAAGGCAAACAAATAAATTTTGTTTTAGGTGAATGGAAGAAGGAAGAACAAATTTCCCTTGACAAAATCTTTAATGCCTGCAGCGAAGGGATCTTACAGTTTGCATTAGCAGGAGCCGATAAAGCAATGAATCAATTGAATGGGTTTGCAATTGAATAGAACAGATTATAGGCGAATCATGAGTTATTAATTACAAATTACAAATTGCGAGTTACGAATTACCTGTATTAGAGCATAAACATTGGGTTTTCACCCGAAGCCCTATAACCATCATAGAGCCTATCCAATGCCTCTAAGTCCTCCTTGGAAAGACTGAAATCAAATAAGTCAAAATTCTCTTTCAATCTTTGCGTATTACTTGATTTTGGAATCGTCGAGAATCCATGGTCCAAAGCCCATCTCAATAAGATCTGGGCAACGGTCTTGTGATATTTCTTCGAAATCATTTCCAATGTAGGATGGTCGTGCATCTTGCCGCGGATTAAAGGAGACCACGCTTGTAAAAGAATACTCCTGTCCTGACAGGCTTGTACGAAAGAAAGGTCATAAAGAAATGGATACATTTCACATTGATTGATGACTGGTACGACTGTACTATACTCATCCAATTCCTCGAGGAAAGGTTTTAAATAATTACAGACCCCAATGGATCTGACCCGACCTTCCTCATAAATTTTTTCTAATGCTTGCCAGGTTTCTTTTCTCTTACCCTTAATGGGCCAATGTACTAAGTAAGCATCAACATAATCGAGTTTTAATTTTCTCAGGCTTTGATCATAAGCTCTCATAGTAGAATGATATCCCTGATCCACATTATTTACTTTCGTCTGGATAAACAATTCATCGCGTCGAATGCCGGATGATTTGATCGCATTCCCTACTTCCGCTTCATTACCATACATAGCTGCTGTGTCGATCATACGATAACCGATTTCCAATGCGGCAGAGACCGCAGTCTCACACTCTTTATCCCACATGTCCCAGCATCCTAAACCCAAAAGGGGAATTTCAATTCCATTATTCAATATTGTACAAACTGGATGGCTCATACTTGTGTATTTTTTTCCATGTAATATAAATCTATACCCTCACACCAATAATTTTTGGTTACTTCTTTTAATTGATAGCCCATGTTATTAAAAAAATGAAATCCGTGTTGGGAAGTTCTGGCCACAAAATGGGTAATCATTTCATGATCGTGTACCGCTTGATGACAATGTTCTACCAATCTGCGACCCAGGCCGAGTCTAAAATATTGAGGATGTAGCAATATCCATGCAATATGCAGGCTGTTTGTCTCTGACCTGATACTGTACCCTACTCCACCTGCCATCTGATCATCGACGCGCAATGTGAAATATTCATGTCCAAACTTATCCAGATATTCGCTATAATCCACTTCCTCATGGATCCCAAAGTAAATTGGAGTAAGGGATTTAAAGACTCGAATCAATTCATTTTTATCGATTGGTCTGTACGGTTCCAAAGTTATTTTCATTTCATTGCATTGGGTTGCAGGTTAATACTCTCATTACTTCACTAGCTCTCCCATTGTTCTAAACCTAATAGTTTCTTTCCTAATGGGGATAATTCTGCAATTCCATATTTGATTTTTTCCCAATTGCGTGGATCTCCGGGAAATGCATATCCGGTGGGCGGATTGCGATCGTGCCAACTCGAGATACGCCACTGGCGCATAGCTTCATTATCTTCTTCTGCAGGCATCATCGATATATATTGTGCGATTCTTACTTTGTCCTGTGAATTATTCGCCCGGATACCGTGTGGCTGACTGCTGTTAAAAATCAAGAGATCACCGGCCATGAGCGGTACTTTGATAATTTTATCTTCAAAACCCTTCGTGTCCGGCTGGAAATGATTTCGATCTTCGGGTTGGCTAAGCTTCCAGGTATCATAGGTGCGAAATAATTCGGGTATGCATTGAAATCCACCCATATTTTCATCCGTTTGATCCGCCAAAGCCAGTACTCCTTGCACATTTTGTGGTTTCGTCTCAGGATCGTAATCCCAATGAATAAATGCTTTATATTCATACCCGGGTCTCAGAGGGAAATTGAGATTGGCTCTATCAATCGTCACCCATAGTTTTTCTGTGCCCCAGATATCGACAAATGCATCGTACACTCTGGGCATTTGTCGATTGTACCACAGGTGTTGGTTATTATAGACTTCGACCATGCCGGTATTGGTGAGTTCTTTCATTTTCATTTCAGCCCTCGGTGCAGTATACCAGGTAGACTTATCTTCCGGATTTTTTTCTTCGAATTCCCAAATAAAGTTAGCTGTCGCCAATGCCTGTTCACGGGGAACTGCATTTTTAATTACGACATAGCCATTGTGTACCCAAAATGCCCAGTCTTCTTCCGTAAGAACACGTAATGGTTTGCCATCAGAACGATCATTGAGTTTGATTTTACTTGTGGTTGCAGTAGAAGGGTTTCCGGGCTTATCGAGATGATAATCGTTTGGGGCCATGGTAGGAGCCATGGTAGGAATATCTTGTTTCATACTTACAGATGATTAAAAGTTTATTTTATGTTTACAAAGATGATTCAGGTTTTCATTAGAAAGTTTTCATCCCATTTGCCAAAATTTGAACTATATTGATATTTTAGCAAGTATTTATTATCATGATTGCAATTTTAATTCAAATAAATGAAAATACAATTTGAAGCCATCACCCCTGATTCTAAAAGTTCATTTCATCTATCTGTCAATCCGCGGATGAATGACTTTTTCTTTTGGCATTTTCATCCTGAAATCGAATTAACATTTATTACCGGAACGGATGGAACCCGGCATGTAGGTCATCACATTTCCAAATACAAAGGAAGTGACCTGGTTTTGATAGGCAGTAATATTCCACATCTCAATTTTGACTATGGACTCAAGCATACCCATTATCAAAAAATAGTATTGCATTTCAAGCCTGATTTTATGCAACAGGCATTGAATGAAAGTCCGGAGCTGGAATCCATCCGGAATCTATTTATGAAAGCCATGCACTGCATCTGTGTACAAGGGAAGGTAAAACAGGAAGTGGGAATGCTCATGCTGAAACTTGAGCACCAATCCAATTTTGAGCAATTGATCTCGGTATTGAAGATCTTTCATCTCATTGCGGGAAATAAAGAAAATAAACTCCTTCATTCGAAACCAATTCAAAATCAATACACTCAAAAAGAACAAGATCGGCTACAGGCACTATACAAACACATAGATGCTCACTATCAAAAAAAAATAACGATAGCCCAGGCAGCAAAGATTTGCCATATGGCTCATGCCTCATTTTGCCGTTATTTTAAAAAAGTGACTCAGCTTACTTTTACTAGATTTTTGAATCAATATCGCATCCATCACGCCAAACGTTTGCTGATGCAGGAATTCACCGTCAGTGAAACCTGTTATGCCTGTGGTTTTGAAAGCCTCTCTTATTTCAATCGAACATTTAAAAAAATTACCAAACTGAATCCGATCGAATTTAAAAAGAAGATGATGAAGTGATGCACGGTTGGCCATTGTATACCTTTATTTGCTTCTCAGGTACTCTAATAAGTCCGCCATTTCCTGCAAAGTCATATTGGCTTCCAACCCTTCCGGCATCAGTGATTTTCCCGTGGATTTTATGGTCCGGATATCCTTTTTAGCAATCGTGGATTTGACTTCATTCATATTTTTTAATATGATTTCAACATCGGTATCCGAGTCGATGATGCCTTGAGTCTCCCTACCATCGGATGAATTAATTATATACTTGATAAACTGGGTATTGGCTACCGCATTAGGATCGACTACATCATGAAGAATCAGTTCTTTGCTTTTTCTGCTAATCTCCGTAAGATTCGGCCCCACCGAATGGCCCAATTTCCCGTATTGATGGCAAGCACTGCAAAGTGAGGCAAATACTTTCTCTCCTTTGACTGCATCGCCTGTCAGCAAGAGAGCCGGTTTCATTTTTTGGAGAGCCGAATCTCTGGTATTCACTTCAGAGTCTTTAAACAAAGCCGCTGCCCGTCGTTTTATATTCGGATCGTGATCCCACCACAGCAACGTCCTTCTTCGTTCCAGGTCAAAATTCATTTCACCGATCGTGATGATATGATTCTCCAATGCATCTAATAAGGTTTCGTGGTGCATTTTGTTATGAAGTAAAATATCACCTGCCAGGTTCTTGGAGGAAGGACTTAACGTCGTCCATATAGATACAAGCCGTGTGCCGATTTCTTTTTGCTTAATCTTATTTAATTGGCTTAAAACCTCTGATTGTAAAGCAGCTGGATATTTTTCATCCAGGCAGGTAAACAATGCATTCCCTTTTTCTTTATAGTCAAGGGGCTCCAACAGCTTTACTTTATTTAATAATTCAGAATCATTCGATTTATTGGCAAGAATATCCGTTAATGTGCTCCGGGCGAGTTCCAAATATTTTCCTGATGCAGGTAAGCCGAGATTGGATCTGATGATTGCAATGGTCTTGATGACATCGTCACCTCCTTTTTTTTCTATTTTCTCAAAAGATGGAAGAATAGCTCTTGCTACAGATTGGTCATTTATTCCCTGGTACGATTCCAGAATAGAAGCTAATATTTTTTGATCTTTGATTTTCTGGGATATCACATACAATGCTTGATTGATGATGTCCAGACTATTCGCGGTATTAAGTGCCAGTGACTTGATAAAGGCTACATCGTCTGGCAAGAGGGCTTTCATCATGGTAATGGGAGCCCGTTTACTTGCTAAAGTATAAGCGGCCACATTGTATTCATCCAATGGCTTATGGGCGGCTTCTAGAATGGCATGGAGGATAGGGCCGGCATATTTTACAAAGTTTACTGAATCCACGAGACTGACACTCAATGCAGCCTGCATTCTTACTCTTTGATCATCATCATTGATCAATTGAATTAATTTATTCAAGACAGCTGTATCATTTAAAAATGATTCAGCGATGAGGATTGAGTTTTCCCTGTTGCCTGGTTCTAGATCATTCAACCCCTGAAGCAATTGATGACTGGTTGCATTTCCGGAAATATACAATGTCCACAGTGCATGCAACCGGGGCATCGGATCGCTAGCCATTAATAATTCGTCAAGCGATTTTAATTCATCCTGATCAAGTGATTTATTTTGTAAGATACGTTGTGCATTTTTCCTGACCCATTGATTATTGCTTCCCAATGCACCGATGGGATTGGCAGACCAGGTATTCCGGATCGGTTTTACAGGATCATTAAACTGACTGATGCGGTAGATTCTGCCTTTGTCTTTACCGGCCTTGAGATCAAGTGTTTTTTCGATATCATCCGGGATCCATTCAGGATGTTCGATCACATCCCGATGTATGTCGATCACATACAGAGCTCCATCTGGCCCGGTAACCAAATTGACCGGTCTGAACGCACGATCACTGCTGGCAAGAAAATCATGACCCTGCAACAATCGGTTGGCGACTTTTACACATCCTTTGTCAGACAATAAATCTACATGTAATAAGTTCAATACGACATCCGCTTCCCATACAGTGTTTTTATAATGTTCACCTAAGATATTACCTCCATTAAAATTGATACCACAAGCACCGGATACATAACCAGACTGCTCAGGATGATTGACTCGTGTTTCCTGATCCCCTATAGGATATATTCGTGCGAGGCCATCTTCATCATGATTTGAAATATTTTTTAATGTATGTGGGATCAAGAGTTTTACATTTCCAATATATCGTTGCGAAAAAACAGATTGGTTGATATGATCCGTATTATGTGTTTCGAACAAATGACCGTAATCATCCATCGTCATTCCAAAACCTCCGGAGGATCGACCATTGCGTTCCATCTTATGGAGCCTAATATTAATTCGAATATCCTGACCTTTAAGATCAATCGTATGGGTCGAGTCAGGCCACCAGAAAGGTTTACCGGAATTGCCTCCATTACTGGCATAGATCCATCCATCCAAACCATATAGGAGCCCGTTATAATTGTGTTGTAAATTGCCGGTCGCAAATCCTCCCAGGATTGTATCCCGACGATCTGCCTTATGATCTCCATCCGCATCACTCACATATAGTAAATAAGGTGGGGCAGCTACTAAAAATCC
Source organism: uncultured Saprospiraceae bacterium (assembly GCA_937867195.1). Classification (GTDB taxonomy): domain Bacteria; phylum Bacteroidota; class Bacteroidia; order Chitinophagales; family Saprospiraceae; genus JADJLQ01. Next base: position 19,463 of record CALMKY010000066.1, read on the forward strand.
CTGTTCATAACTTAATAAGGAAGAAGCCATTTGTAATTTATCAGCATAGATGGTGCGGTGATCGTAGACGCCATCGTCGTTTTGATCTGACAGGTAAATGATTCGACTTTGAACATCTTCCAATGGATAGCCTGGCATTTCCAAGGCATAGGCCTCACCCGCAAGATCAAACTCTAAATCGACCGGATCCAGCAGGATCGGTTCACTTGCTATCAGATCGATGCGGTAGCCTGGTTCAATTTGAAAACGACTCAGATTATTTTCAGTCTTTTTACAAGAAAAAAGAATTGTGCATGCTACTAATATTAAGTAAAACTTATTCATTATTAACAAGTTTAAGATTTAATATAGTAAGGATAATAAAATTTAAATTGATATCCTAACAAGTACTTTTTAATCAATTATCTTAGCACCGTTTATTCATTATCCGCTATGCCTCGACAAATTTATGATACCTCGGAGAACGAAACCTGGTTTCCGGATTGGCCTCCAAACGGAGACATCGATTTAAGCCTTCATGACTTACCGCACAAATCCAGTACCACAGAATGGTGGTATCTCAATACGCACGTTCGGTCTGCCGACGGAAGATCGTTCAGCTTATTTGCCTCTTTTTTCAGGCGTGCTATCTCAGTTGATAAAAAGAATAACGAATACCATTATTCTCATACCGTCCTTTGGGCTTTATCGGACCTGGATGAAAAAAAATATTATACACGATCTTTAGTGGATCCGGATGCACCAAGAATCGGGATCAAATCATTAAAAGATAAAAAATCAAATAAAGACCCTTTCATCGCAAAAGCTGCCATTGAAATTCTTAAAAAAGGAAAAGTTCCTCTACCGGATGAATTACTGATACGGGATCCTGTGATACCCTGGGATCGTCTTGAATTAAGATATGATGATCAGACGTATATTAAGCAACCCGATGGATCGTATCAATTGACATTGTCTAAACCTGAACAGCAAATTTATATACACTTAAATTTTTTTGCCAATATACAACCTGTGCGCCATGGAAAAAACGGTGTGATTTATAATGCGGCCGTAGAAGACATGTTTTATTATTTTATTCCCAATTGCCACGTCAAAGGAACTATACATCTAAAAAATCAGGCACACGAAGTAATGGGTACAGGATGGTATGATCATGAATTCGGTGCCAGACCCGCCTCTAAAAAATCAAATCAAAAAAAAGGTATTGCCTGGAATTGGATCGCCGTTCAACTGGAGGATGGCCATCAGCTAACGGTCTATGATGTACAGACCAAAGACAAAGTAAAAGATCCGAATGCTCATTTGATTTTAATCGACCCAACGGGTACCAGAAGTACGACGACGGATTATACATTTGATGCAGCTCCCGAATATTGGGTAAGCACCAAGACATTCAATGAATACCCTCTTACCTGGAGATTATTTTCTAAATCCTGCAACATCAATATTGAATTGATAGCGTCCTTTCCCGAACAAGAATTCGGAACCGTCATCTCTAAACCCGCCTTTTGGGAGGGCAGTTTAAACGTGCAAGGCTATCACCAAGGCAAAAAAATAAAAGGCCATGCCTATCTTGAAAGGCATGGTCATACTCAAACGGATACGATTCAGGACTTTCTAAAATCAGTTACCAAAGAAACCCTAAAATCAGTCAGGCAGGTGCTGCCTAAAGACCCTTCACCATTAAAACTGGAAGAGTTGGTCTCAAAAGCAGGTAATAAAAATTTTATTAAAAATCTTGATCGCAATGTCTACATTGAAAAGTTAATAAAGCCTATCAGAGAAATTGTTGATCGGGGAGGTAAGAGTTGGAGATCTTATGCCACAGTGGCCTGTTGCGACGTGGTAGGTGGCAATTCCCAGGAAGAACTTGATTGGTTGTCTTTACCGGAATTGATTCATGTTGGATCTTTGATCGTGGACGATGTCCAGGATAAATCGTCGGTGCGACGCGGTGGTCCTACGATCCACAAAATGCATGGTGACGGCATTGCGATCAACAGTGGATGTGCAGCCTATTTTATAGGGCAGGTCTGCATCTATAATTCAAAACATACATTAGAAAAAAAGGTACAGATCTACAATTGGTATTTTGAAGCTATGCGAGCATCCCATAGCGGACAAGCATTGGATATTTATGGTCTTGATTATTTATTTCCTGATGTAATCAATCTACCCTCCCTCGCTAAAAAATTACCAGGCAAAGTATTGGCTATCCATAAACTTAAATCGGCAGCACCGGCCAGCTATCTGGCCCGGATAGGTGCTTGCCTGGGAGGTGGTACTGAAGAACAAATCAATGCATTGGCGGATTTTTTCGAAGCATTGGGCATTAGCTTTCAAATCATCGATGATGTACTTAACTTAAAAGGTTTTGAAAATAAGGGTAAAACCAAAGCAGAAGATATCACCGCCGGTAAAATCACCTACCCCATTGCTATTGCCATGAGTCTCATGTCAAAGGCTGAGAAATCAAAACTAT
>CALMKY010000067.1 GCA_937867195.1 uncultured Saprospiraceae bacterium
CCGTTTTCGACGGTACCAATACCAGTCCCGCCACATTCCCCTTAAGTAATTTAATTGCAGGTTGGCAGATTGGAATTCCATTGATTAAGAAAGGGGGAGAAATCAAACTTTTGATTCCAAGTGCATTAGGATATGGTTCTCAAGCCAGGCAATCCATACCGGCGAATAGTGTATTGATTTTCGATATTAAACTTGCAGATATTAAATAATATGAAGAATATAATTTTCGGTATAAGCCTTCTGATATTGATGATTTTCAATTTCGGTAATTGTGTAAGTGTAGGTATCGGTCAGAATGAAAAAGATGAACAAATCATCCAGGATTATATCAAGAAAAATTCATTGGTAGCTACCAGGCATACCACCGGTTTTTATTACGTAATTAATTCCGAAGGCACAGGTATTAATCCCAGGCTGCAGGATAGCATCGTTGTAAACTACAGTGGCTATACTGCCAACGATAATGTTTTCGATGCCACCACAGCTGCTACAGGACCTCGCACATTTTATTTAGGAGGTATGATTGCGGGCTGGCAATTTGGAGTCCCATTAATCAAGGAAGGGGGTAAAATAAAATTATTATTACCGAGTTCATTGGCTTATGGTAATGCAGGCGTCGGACCGATCGCACCTAATAGTGTATTGATTTTTGATATCAATCTGGTCAAAATCAAGTAGGCCGTAATTATAGACGAATTATGAATTACGAATTACGATGCATTTATGATCTGGCGATTTCGGGGAATTATATCATCAATCGTCAATAAATCCTTCAACGTATCTCATACCTCGTACATTGACATCGTACCTTTACAAAGTATTATTTTTAAAACAATAAAAAACAAAACCCCCAGCACCTCCTATGCTATGCCAGGGGCTTATTCAGGAAAATCATTTTTTAGCTTAAGACCAAAATTCATCCCAATTATATAAATCAAAAAAGTATTCTCTTCCGGAAATAAGCAGTCCGTCTTTAAAATCAAATTCGATACAGCAATCGGTATTCAACGTTTTTCCATTCCGAGTACCTGAATTATGATGTATGGCTACTACTTTACCGTCCGTGGTAGCGCTCACTGCCATGAGTCTGGATTGCATGGTTCCATTGGTTTCCATTCCATATCGTCCGAAATGGCCAAAGACATTGTCACGGCCATGAAAGGTGCCTGCTATGCTGCTTTTTCCGGGAGTTTGCCACGATGCATCTTTGTGGAACAGTTGGGTAAGGGTGGCCATGTCTGCTGAGTTAAACGCTGCATAACCGCGTTTTACGTTTTCAGCATTTTTTTCTGCAATGGTCATTGATTGAGTTTCCATATTAAGTTATTTTTTAAAGATTAATTAATGATACAAATATGGAATCTGTAAATCATGAAAACTTTAACCTGGGTTAAAATCGTTTATTTGCCTGAAATTCTTTTTCTGATACGACTTAATGAAGGTCCGGCAATGCCCAGGTAGGATGAAATATGATAGAGCGGTATCGTATTCAGGATATCGGGTTGCATGGACACCAATTCACGATATCGTTCTTCAGCGGTTTTAAACATAAAACTTTCAGCGCGATCATTGGCAATATCAAATGCTTTCTCTGCCATCAACCTGCCAAATCTTTCCCAACCATGTGATTTTTTGTACAGCGTCTGTAAATGTGCCATCGTAATGCAGATGACTTTCGCATCGGTCATAGCCTGAGTATTGTAATCACAGGGAACCTGGTGCACAAAACTTTTATACGTTACGACGACCTGGTGAGGAAGAAACAGGAAAATATTTTTCTCGATGCCTTCCTGGTCTGTCAGGTAAGCCCTGAAATATCCATCGATGATAAATCCAAGATTGCGGCAGATGTTTCCCACAGGATTATAAAACTCCGATTTTTTATAGGTTTTGATTTGCCAGCAATTTTGAGATAGATTAAAATCTTCTTCATTTATTTGCGCAAACTGAGATAATGCATATCGAAGGATTTCAGTTTCAGTCATTTTGATACTTTGGTGTCTCAAGATAAGTAATCAAATGCTCATTGAATACAGGTTTTGTACTTGCCAAAATGGAAGCTACTATTTAAGAACTCATCAGGAGTGATTTGATATAGTTTAATTTTATTGTGGTAACGTGATCAGATGGATCAATCTTTTTTAAGGATGGTTGCTTTGGTAAATACAGTATCTTACCTTATTTAAATCCATTACCCAATATTCAATGAATGCCATTCGAAGAGTAGTTACCGGACATACAAAAGATGGGGTGGCTGTTTTCTCATCTGACGAATCCTTTGAAACAAAATTGATACCTTCCGGAGATGCTGAATTTTCTTTAATCGGGACTACAGCAAGTGTGCCTGCAGATTGCAATGATCCGGTCGATGGCAGGATGCGGGAAGCGGGCACTACATTGAATGGTGGGTCCGTCATCAGAGTAGTGGACATGCTTCCTGGTGCTTCATCACCGATGCATCGAAGCAATAGTATTGATTATGGGATCGTCATCAGTGGTTCCATTGAATTAGAGTTAGACCAAAAAGTATTTAAAACCATGCATCCCGGTGATATCATTGTACAAAGAGGAACTATCCATACATGGAGAAATCCCAGCACCCATGAAAAATGCCGCATCGTCTTTATACTCACCGAAGCAAAACCATTTATGGTAAATGGAATACCACTAGAAGAATGTATGATCCATAAATGATCTGTTAGACTTATCCGGAAAACTGGCCCTGGTGACCGGAGCTTCATCTGGTATGGGAAAAGCAATAGCCACCGGACAAAATATCATCGTAGATGGTGGCACTACCATAGGTGATGGAAATAAAAAAATGAAAGTGCTTAAAAAATCAATCCACTTGACGTTTTTGGAAAACATATTTACTATTCAATTGAAACCATAAGACAAATGCAGAATGGATGGGCATAAGTCGGACATCCTATAAGGTGAGGCTAAACTATATTTGCATGTATATGTTCAATGAAAAAATTGCAATCGTAACAGGTGCGGCATCCGGTATTGGAAGAGCTACAGCTTTGTCATTTGCAAAAGAAGGTGCTATACTCGTACTGGCTGATATAAACCCTGAGAAAGGTCATAATGTACTCGACGAAGTAAAACTTCATTCGCCAGATTCCATATTTATGATGACGGATATCGGGGAGCGGGAGCAGGTCTGGAACCTGATGCAGAAAGCCATCCATACATTTGGCCGCATTGATCTGGCGGCTAATGTCGCTGGCATTGCAGGAATGATATCCAAACCCATTCATGAATATCCGGAAGAAGAATGGCTGAAGCAAATACAAATTAATCTGATCGGTACCTGGTATTGTTTAAAGTT
>CALMKY010000068.1 GCA_937867195.1 uncultured Saprospiraceae bacterium
AAAGGTAAATTGTATGGTACCGCCGGACTCAATATTGGTGGAGGAACAAATTCAAAATTTAATACAGGATATCAATTGGGTGCTGGCTATGCCATTTTTTTAAATGAATCCATCGCTGTCGACCTGGGTATGTTATTGAACAAAGTTGGTTCAGCCAGCAAGGGTATATTTTCTTTGGGGGCCGGCTTTCAAATACATTTTAAGTCCTGATACCCACAAATTCATTACTACAATAAACTATACTTCATAACCTACGAATTTGCACTCAATAGATCCGTTTAATACTTTATAGCTTTTGATTTTTTTAAGTTTTACTTTATCGACCAGGTCCGTGTATGGGGAAATGATCCAGGCCTGAAAGCCAGGAAAATCATCTTTTAGTTTTAGGGCAATATCACGATAGAATTGTTCCGTATCCCGGAGTGGGATCCGAATATCATACGGGGGATTCATGATCATTAATCCGGGATCCCCTTTTGGTTTGGATTTAAAAAAATCACCCTGTGATCCATGAATGCGACGGCTGATTTTTGCATAGCGCCAATTTATTTTAGCAGCATCCATTGAGTAAAGTTCCAAGTCGGATGCATAGATTTCCGGCTTGATATCACCGATGGGTTTGTTTACCTTATTTATAATTTTGATAAATAAATCTTCTTCATAATCAAACCATCGTTGAAATCCAAACTCTTTGCGCCAATGTTGTGGGATCACACCAGATGCCTTGATATAAGCTTCCGCAGCAAACGTACCGGAACCACAAAACGGATCATAAAAATCAATGTTACCATCCCATCCGCTCAAATCGATCAATCCGGCTGCCAATACTTCATTTATAGGTGAGTCAAAACTGGCTTTACGATATCCTCTTTTAAACAAAGAAGGCCATGAACTATCCAAAGAAATATTACATTGATTCTCATGAATGTGCAGATCGATGCGGATGTCCGGGTTTTTAGAATCTACATTGGGCCTTTTTTGATGCAATTTGCGTAAATGGTCTACGATGGCATCTTTACACCTCAAAGCAGCAAATTGTGAATGGGTAAAAATTTTAGAATAGACATTGAAATTAATGGCAAACGTCTTACTGTAATCCACATACGTACTCCAGTTAAATTCATATAGTTTGGAATAAAACTGAGTCTGATTATCAAATGTAAACGAGTAAATAGGGACCAGTATTTCCAGGGCTGTTCGACAGCATAGATTGAGTCGGTAAAGCAAAGGCTTACTTCCTTCAAATTCGACACCGCGTGTAATTTTTTTAACATCTTTCGCTCCCAACGAGACCAATTCTTTTTCTAAAACATTTTCCAGGCCAAAGAATGTCTTTGCAATCAATTTCATTCGCAAATGTACTTAGACCTGTTCAGCATTTGACAATTTATTAGTATTTTGATCTGCCAATGGCTAATCTAAAAGAAAGATGGGGAGTCAACACCTTGGGGTTAATATTGATTCTGGTAACCTTTGCGCTGGGCGGAAGTTTATGCGGTTACCTGGGACGGGTTATTTTAAAACCATTTACAATCGAATATAAATGGGTATGGGTTTTATTGTATATCGTGTTGATATGCATTCTGTGGCCTTTCAGTGTATTATTCCTCAGCGTACTGACTGGTCAATATTCATTCTTTAAAAAATATATACAGAAAATACTGGCTAAATTGACCAGATAATGGAAACCCCCAATTGAGTGAATCCCAAATCGGTTTGTTCTCGATGATTAAAGACAGTCAGGTTACATATTAAAATTTTACAGTCAGACCACCTACTGCATTCAATCCGAAGGTAGGATACTGGTACCACCTTCTCCAGGTATTGTTTGCTAAATTATTCGCCTGAACAAAAATTCCAAAGTTTTTGGTGATATTGTAGTCAGCACCTAAGCTGATATCCATTAATAATTTGGAATTGCCGGTTACATTATGATCGGTCTTATATGGAATTCCATCTGCTACATACGATTCAGCCGTAAGCAATAGTTTTTTATTCAACGATTGATAATGTACAGAACCATTCACTTCCAGGGACGGCAAGCCCCATGCTTTTGCTTCGGTAGCAATATTTTTATATACATTTTGATTGACCGTTGCATTTATGATAAACTGTTTGGATGGCTTCAAGGTCAGCGAAGCCGTAGCATGATAAAAATTTACGGATCTATACAGCACATCAAACCGGCTGAAATTAGCAGTATTCAGTATGAAGAGGGGTAGGTTTTTATTTGTTTTATATCCCACCCGGGCATCGTATTCCAAGGATGAAGCCGATCCTTTGATACCTGCGTAATAATGTTCATATTCATTATTTGCCAGATTGATGCGACTGGATATAAAAGGATTGTATTCACTGAGCGTTTTGTAATTGTTTTTACTGAGGCCGCCATCAGCACCTGCTATTGCCATCAGGCTATTACCTGCAATGCTACCGGCCAGATTTACAGCCGGGTGCACTTTGATTTGATCGCCGTCGGAAGTAATTCGCACACCTCCCTGAAGCGAAAACGATTTTCCGTGAATGCCGACGGAAGGCAAAAGATAAAAATTGCTCAGATTGGTTGATTTGCTTGGATCTTCAAAATGAGTAAGATCGGTGCCCAGTTCCAAACTCAGGGAATGTTGTTCTTGAATCCATTTGGTGACACCTAAATGGATATTGGCATTTTTTTCACTTGACTTTACATTATCAACTAAGTTGTATAAATCCAGACCCGCAAAATAATTTACTCCATTTGCACTTACTTTCGGGTTAAATACTTTGGCGCCTACCCCGAAGATATCGTATCGATGTCGTAAGATTTCAGGTGAGGTGAGGGTACCCGGATTTTCGATATAATGTCCATAATTATAGTATTGATTTTTTGTCAGAAATGCGTTGCCCTGGATAGCCATTCCGTCCTGCGTAAGATACAATAGGTGTCCGTTGAGATTATTTTCAAAAAACCGCTGTTGCTGATGATCTGCATTGTTGTTATTGGCGCTGTGATGTAAAAAATCTATACCGATTTGCGTATGTTCATCACTTGCAAAATTGTATGACAATCTGCCGTAGGCTTGCCTGGGAATACCATAGCCGGCTTTAAGATAAAATGGATAGACCGGAATTGGCTCTGCTGGTTTCATCGCAATGGGCCTGATTTGAGGGGCACTGTATTTTAACTCCTGGATACCCGGATTGACGTCATATCGGTAGGTCAACTTGCCGGTATCGGCTCCAGGTATTTCCGGATTGACCTTTATTTTTTCAGCCTCGGCGAGTTTGGCATCAAAATCTTTTACAACATTGATTACGTCTACGGGTAAATCTTTCTGGGCAGATAAATGGGTACTCAATGAAATGAGGAATGTATAGATGACGATTCGTTTCATAGTTCAGATTAATTTTTAGTATCAAAAAATTGATTTGATTTAGGATCTGTCGGCAGTAATTTATTGGTACTGGCTTGTCTTTTCTTTACAGCATCCAGTTTGGTTTGTGCTGTTTTCGTAATTTCCGGATCCTCCTTGTAATTATCCAAGACGGCTTCAAGAGCTCCCCGGGCATTGAGTAAATCATTTTTATCTGCAAAAATATCCGATAGTAAAATAAGACTTTTGGCTACCCAATACGGATAATTGGAATTGGATTGTACTGCTTTTTTTGCAGTCGCTTCTGCATCCGGTGATTTTAGGTTGTATTGGATGCTGGCTAATAAATATCTTGCTTCTGCAGTCTGTACATTATCGCTGTTGTTCACCACGTTTTGAAGGTAATCCTTGGCCTGTGTGTAATTATTTTGATCAAAATATATTTTTCCAAGATAAAAAGAGGCTGTTGCTTTTTGTTCTTTATTGGCCAGTGTTGAAGTAGCCACTTTCTCACCGTAGTTTATGACATCTTTGGTTCGATTGGTGCGATAAGCAGACCGCATCGCTCCGAGTTGGGATTCAAAAAGCGTATTATCATCTACATTTTGATTCGCAAGCTCAGCATAATATTTATAGGCTTTTTCAAAATTTTGAGATGAATTGTATGCAATCGTGGCTGCTTTAAGTAATGACTTTTGATAATATTCGCTTTGCCCACGGGATATCACAGATTCATAATCCGTCAAAGCCTGATCGTATTTTTTCTGAATGGCATACGCTTCACCTCGTTTGAATGTAGCCGGTAACGTATTGAGCCCACGTGGAAATTTCTGTAGATAATCACTGAATGCTGTAATGGCCTGATCGTAATTTCCATTTTCATAGTAACGGAGAGCAACACTATAATTAAGTGAATCTTTGGCGTAATTATTCAGGCCTCCACCCGGAATCGACTCCACAAATTTTATGTATTCGTCAGGTTGACCAAGATCGTCTACGTAGATCTCTTGAATGGCTGTAAGCGCATCCTGGGATTCTTCTTTGGTCGGATTATGTTTGAATACATCTTTGTAATAATTAAGTGCTTCATTTTTGTTACCCTGGTTATATGATAACAGTCCAAGT